>CAYUPA010000078.1:0-7437 GCA_964446565.1 uncultured Lachnospiraceae bacterium | reverse complement strand
TCATAATTGGTATAGTTGACGGTCCAGCCTTTTTCCTCCAGCTTCTCCCGCATATCCTCGTTGTAGAGGGAGAAATACTGCGGAATCGCAATATGCCGCGGACATCCTTCGGTGCAGTAGGAGCAGCCGGTACAGGGAATGGCGATCTGGGCGTTGATAACGTCCGCCGCCTTGAAACAAAGGGCTTTTTCCTCCTCGGTAAGCGGCGTAAAATCTTCCATATAGGAAAGATTATCCTCCATCTGCGCCATATTCGACATGCCGGACAGCACCACCATCACGCCCGGCAGACTGGCGGCGAAACGGATCGCCCAGCTGGGTATGCTCCTGTTCGGATCATATTCCTTAAAAAGCTGCCCGGCCTCTTCCGGAATCCGGGCCAGCGTGCCGCCCTTGACCGGTTCCATGACAATAATCGGCCTGCCATGCTTTCGCGCCGTTTCATAGCAGGCGCGGGCATGCACCCACGGGCTTTCCCAGTCGAGATAGTTGATCTGCAGCTGCACAAATTCCATTTCGGGATGCTCCGTGAGAATTTTATCCAGCAGCTCCGGCGTACCATGGAATGAAAATCCGGCGTGTTTCACAAGGCCTTTCTCTTTCTTTTCAAGCAGCCAGCTGAAACAGTCGAACCGTTCGTATTTGGGATACATGGCTTCCTCGACGCCGTGCAGCAGATAATAGTCAAAATAACCGGCGCCGGTCTTTTCAAGCTGTGCGTTAAACACCCTGTCTCTGTCCGCAAAAGAATTAAAGAAGCCCGCGTGGAGCTTTGTCGCAAGCGTAAAGCTCTCCCGCGGATACCGGTCTACCAATGCCTCCTTTGCCGCGCGCTCACTGGCAAAGCCGTTATACATCCAAGCTGTGTCGAAGTAAGTAAATCCCTTTTCCATGAACCGGTCCACCATCTTCTTGACCTGTTCCACATCCACTTTCGAGGCGTCGCCCCTGTCCGTCTGCGGAAGACGCATAAGGCCAAACCCTAATTTCTTCATCGTTTCATACTCCTTTTTTGCAGAGGCAGAGAGGTAGGCGCGATCATTTCGAGGCCCCAGCTCCGCCAGTCCCAAACCGTGACCGAACCGCTGCGATCGGTGATCGCCAGCCGCCCGGTTTCGTCAAAACGCCACCGCACGGCTTCCATCCCGATATCCGAAGCCATCCAGAGCGGCCGCATTGTTCCCTCGTCCCAGCGGTATATGTAGATGTGCTGGAACCACCCGCGCTCGTCCCTCTTTACCCAGAATGGGCGGCCTGTACCATAACGGCCCCATCGCCAGCAGAGCACAAGCAGCTCGCGCGCTCCGTCGCGGTCGATGTCGCAGTACAGGACGTCCTGCACCCGCACATCTCTCCCGATCTGCCACGCCGTCTCCCCCTGAACCGCCGCCCACAGCCTGCCGCGTTCAAGGCAAATCGTTTCCGGCTCTCCCGCGCCGTATCCTTCGATCCGTCCGTGTTTCCACTCTATCCACGCGGGCAAAAACGCCCCGCATCGCCAGGCCGCAATAAGACCGGCCGCGGCAATGCCGCACACCGCGACAGCCAAAAGGAGAAGACGTACAATCTTTTTCCGCTTCACTCCCAATCTTTGATATCCCAGTAGCTTTTCGTCCATTCGGGCTTCTCGATCCGCTCGTCCCGAGTATAGTTTCCGTCTTCTCCCACAGACTGGCCTATCTTTACGCGCCACTCTTCGTCAGTAAGACGCTCGCTCATCGGCTGCGTGAACTGATAAAAATCATACACAGCGCCGGAAGCTATGCGCAGCGTGCCGTCTACCGGCACCACCACGAGCACTGTCGCCGCCCAGCCGTTCGCTATCTCGAGCACAGTCCCATCATTGGGGTCGGTCGCAATGTCGGTGACAAGGGAAGACGGGAACTCCAGTACATTGGGGTATTCCTCATCGGTACGATCTTTTACCGCTTCGATCCAGAAATGCTAAAGCGTGCCGCCAAAATTCCGGATAAGGTCGTATTCGTCATCGGCAAGCGTCTCGTTACGGAGTTCTTTTTCAGAGATCGTGACAAGGTTCCGGGCGAGTTCCGCAAGCCGCGAGAGGTTCTCACGGTCGCTTTCAGTGAGAAATCCCAGACGGTCAAGCCCCGATGCGGTCTGCTCCGCGAGGTGTACGAAGCGCTGGTAGATTTCGATTTCCGGATCTACGTACCCGCGGTCATCATACGTTTCCAGGAGTCCGCCTCCAAACTCCGCCATAACCTGCTTCGCGTAGAGCACTGTATCATGCTTGAGTTCAGTATAACTTCCCGTAAATGTTTCAAGGCATTTCTTCTGCCACTCGGCATTCGACATGTAGGAGGGGTACCCCTCTTCCTTTGGCTCAAGAACCGGAAGAAGAGTATAGAGCCAACTCGAACTGAGGCTGGAGGTCCATGCGGCAGGCGAAGCTTCCTCTGCATAGCCGCGCACCTTCTCCATCTGCCGGGAAAAGTTCGGATATTTTCCTTCGCCCTTTTCGAGGAGTATGCCGAGCGCCGCCTCGGACCCGAGGGCTGCCGGTATATCAAGCGCATCGGGCAGCATCCGCTTTTCGCCGTCCGCCGTCTGCTCTACCGCGCGGTAGACGAGCTGCTGCATGATCGCCGCATCGATCGTGAACCGCTGTCCCATGAACCGAAACCCTTTTTTCGCATCGAGCACATCGTCCGCACTCACTCCGTCCTCCGCGTCATCCACTGCCGGGACGGAGTTTATCGCAGGCGGGTCCAACTGGCTCACAATGGACACGAACCGGTTATATCCCTCTTCATCCCCCGCAAGCGCGCTCACTTCGGGAATTCTTCCATACGCCGCCTGTATCGCAGGCAAATACTCATAATAACTCAGGTCGTCGCTGCAGCCCGCGAAGAATGCCGTAACCGTGTAAATGTTCTCCCAGAGGCCGCTGTCCACGGCGAGGTTCAGCATTATGAGCATGGCAGCGCGGTTGAGCGTATCGTTTTTCTGCACAAAAGGAATCTGGCCGTACCACATCATCGTGCGGAAGTATGCCTCAAGCGTTTTGTCCCCGTCATAATACCCGCGCGGTTTGAACTGGGTGTAGTCAATCAAGTCGTCCGCGACCGGCGAACCGTGAATTCCATCCGCGGCGTAAATCAGCCCAAGCTCCTCCTTGACAATCGACGCCGCATAGTCGGCAACAGCCGTACCCTCGTTCTGAAGAGATGCGCCAACCGAGAAGAAGGCTACGTTTTTCAGCGCCGCTTCCTCCCATTCGGTACCCGCAAGCGCCTCATACTGCGCTTCGGCCGCATCGAGCATGGAGGCGCTGAGTTCAGCGAGATCCGCGGCAAGATACTTCTTTTCGGTGCGGCTGAGAAGCAGACTGAAATAGAGGTGATAGGTGTGCATCAGGGAGTCGACCGTCACAAAATTCGGT
Source organism: uncultured Lachnospiraceae bacterium (assembly GCA_964446565.1). Lineage (GTDB taxonomy): Bacteria > Bacillota > Clostridia > Lachnospirales > Bianqueaceae > CAYUPA01. The sequence continues at coordinate 4,034 of CAYUPA010000078.1, read as the reverse complement.
GTCTGCCCGTAACGGTTCATTTCATACTGTTCAAAAAATTCGTAGGACCCACCCCGCACGACAAACAGGTTCTTCTCGAGCTTTTCCAGTTCGCTCTCTGATAAATAATCGAACTGATCTGTGTTAACAACCTCGGGCAGTCCGGCGCTCACCGTATAGGAGGGCACAGAGGGCCGCACCGTCTGCTCTTCCGGGAAGTTCAAAAATTGCGGACGGGCCAGCGGGGTCACAGCGACCGGACTGTCCTTCCCGGCAGCGCTCTCTTCCTGAGTATCCGCAGAATCACTGCTGTCGTAGCCGGCGCCGGCAGAACCCGGGCCATTTGCGGTCTCCTCGTTCCGCGGCCTGCTTTCACAGCCGCCAAGCAGCGCGCAGTTCCCTAAAATTAAAAGCGAGAGCAGAAGCGCAGGCGCCGCAGTTCGCACGCGTCTTCGCGTTCCGCATACCAGTTCAGAACTTTTCATTCGCATCCAACTCCAATCCACTTTTCGTGACATACCCAAAACCGCCTGCCAAGCGGCATCCAAACCGGGCGCCTGTCACTGTCCATCACAGCGCGCCGCCGCCCGTCAAGACGAAACTTTGGCGACGATGCTCCTTTTTCTCATGCGCCCGAACAGCTTGGAAATCTCCACAATCGGGATAACCAGCAGTGAAAGACCGATGGCAATGCCGTATTCGGCGGCGGAAACACGCTCGAACCCGAACGCGTTCGCAAGGAACGGAACATAGATCACGGCCGTGGTGCAGAGCAGCGACAGCAGCATCGCGCCCCATAAGAACAGGTTCTGCCGCTTCATCGTAAAAATGGACTCGTGCAGCGAACGCATATTGAACGAATGGAAAATTTCAGCCATGGAAAGCGATAAAAACGCGAGGGTCATGCCGTCGGCGCTGCCCGCGATTTCCCATCGGCCCGACTCGAACCGGTGCCCAATGAAATACGACGCAAGCGTGATTACGGTGACCATAATCCCCTGCAGGGCAACATGGAAGCCCAGCCCGTCCGCGAAAATCCCGTCCTTCGCGTTCCGCGGCGGACGCTTCATGATGTCGCTTTCCGCCTTTTCCATGCCGAGCGCAAGCGCGGGGAAGCAGTCGGTAATCAAATTGATCCAGAGAAGATGCACAGGCTTTAAAATGGTGAAGCCAAGCAGCGTCGAAATGAAAATTGCCAGCACCTCCGCGAGGTTGGAGGCCAGAAGAAACTGTATCGCCTTCCGGATGTTGTCGTAAATCCGGCGGCCTTCGCCCACCGCCTTGACGATGGTCGCGAAGTTGTCATCCGCGAGCACCATGTCCGCGACGTTTTTGGTGACGTCGGTGCCGGTGATGCCCATGCCGATGCCGATGTCCGCGTTTTTAATCGAAGGCGCGTCGTTCACGCCGTCGCCGGTCATGGCGGTGATGCACCCCTTCTTACGCCACGCGTTGACGATGCGCACCTTGTGCTCCGGCTGCACGCGGGCGTACACGGAAAAGTCGCCGATGTGATCGGCCAGCTGCTCGTCCGTATAATCGTCCAGCTCGGAGCCTGTGATGGCCTGCGACGCGTCGTCGATGATGCCAAGGTCCATCGCGATGGCGACCGCCGTATCCTTATGGTCGCCGGTAATCATTATCGGCCGGATGCCGGCCTCGCGGCATTCATCAATCGCCGGTTTCACCTCGGGCCGGACGGGATCGATCATGCCGCACAGGCCTACATAGCAGAGCTTCTCTTCGAGCGTCTGCGCCTCGTAATCCGCGGGCGGCGCATCCCACAGGCGCTGCGCCGCGCAGAGCACACGCAGCGCCTTGTCGGCCATGGTCTTGTTCTCGCCCATAATCCGCGCGCGAAGCTCCTCTGTCATGGGGACGGTCCCGCCGTCCGCAAGCGCCGTCTCACAGCGCTGCAAAACCTCGTCCGGCGCACCTTTGGTAAACTGGATGATCCGTCCTTCCGGCGTTTTGTGAACGGTTGTCATCATCTTGCGCATGGAATCAAACGGCGCCTCGCCGATACGCGGGTACGCCGTCCTGAGTTCCGTCTTGGGCAGCGAGAGAGAGGCAGCGTAGTTGACCAGCGCACATTCGGTCGGCTCGCCCACCGCCTCGCCGGACTCCGCGTCCAGATCGGCGTCGCTGCAAAGCGCCATCGCCGTGGCAAGAACCTTTTCGTCCCCGCCCGTATGCTCGACAACCGTCATTTTGTTCTGGGTCAGCGTACCGGTTTTATCGGTACAGATGATCTGCGCACAGCCGAGCGTCTCCACGGCGGTCAGTTTGCGAATGACCGCGTTGCGCTTCGACATCATGGTTACGCCAATGGACAGCACAATCGTGACCACCGCCACGAGCCCTTCCGGGATGGCGGCGACCGCCAGGCTGATCGCGACCATAAACGTATCGAGCATGCCCCCGCCCGTGATGTTCGGATACATACGGAACATATCCACCGCGAAAATCACGGCGCAAATGACGAGCACCAGGACGCTCAGGATTTTGCTTAACTGCGCGAGCTTCTTCTGCAGCGGGGTCCGGCTGTCTTCCGTATTCTGCAAAGCGCCCGCAATTTTACCCATTTCGGTATCCATACCGGCGGCGCACACCACCGCGCGGCCGCGGCCATAGGCCACGGTACTGCCCATGTAGACCATGTTCTTCCGGTCTCCGAGCGGGACGTCCCTGCCATCTGTGACAGCGAGCGTTTCCACATCCTTGCTGACGGGCACTGATTCGCCGGTTAAGGCCGCTTCTTCAATTTTCATGCTGGCGCATTCAATGAGGCGCGCGTCCGCCGGCACAGCATCGCCCGCCTCCAGCACGATGATATCTCCCACAACCAGATCCTCGCTTCGGATGGTTTGCTGACGGCCGTCACGGATGACCTTCGATGTGGCCGCGGCAATCTCCTGCAGCGCGGCAATCGCCTTTTCCGCCTTGTTCTCCTGCACAACGCCCAGTACCGCGTTGATGATGACCACTACCATAATGATGATGACATCGGCAAATGATTCGCCCGCATACACGGCGGTAATGCCGGAAAGCACGGCCGCCGCGATGAGAATAAGAATCATCGGATCGGCAAACTGCGAGAGAAAACGCTGCAGAAGCGTCGTCTTTTTTCCCTCCGCCAGCTTGTTTTTTCCATGCTGCGCAAGCCGCGTCTCCGCCTCCGCGGCGGACAGCCCGCTCTCCGGCGAAACGCGCTGTTCTAAGAGCACATCCTCCGCGCTTCGTAAGTATTCCTGCATGAAGATTCCCCCTGTTTCTTTTTCCGGCAGCTTCGTTCGCCCACGGCGGGACCGGCAAACGCAAAGACGTTCCCGGCCGCGGTTATCAGATAAAAGCGCCTCGCCCGGAATTATCGTACTTTTGCGATCTGAAGCGCAAGGACAAGCGTTTTAATTCCCGAAATAAGGATGGAAACGCCCATTAACAGTCCAACGGAGACAATGGTAATCTTTGGCTGAATCATACAGGCTACACCCAGAATGACCGTCAGAATGCCGAGTACCATGACAACGAGCCAGCCCGCGGTGCGAAATTCGTCCGGAACCCTCTGATTGAGCTTCCTGAGCGAGACCGACTTGAAGATGTCGCCGATGCCGTAAAGGACGAGCCAGATTGCGACGGCATAGGCGATGACCATGTTCGCGGCGAAATGAGCAACCGAATTGACCGTGATAAACAAACCAAGAAGGATCCCCGCGATACCTCCGATCAAATCCCAAACGCTGCGGTTCGACCTGCCCGACGCATAACGGCAGACCGCCGCGACGCCGGCGGCCACGACGGCAACACCCGCGATCCATCCCAGCGCCGAAAAAGCCTGCGTCGGCGTCATGATGCAGTCCACGCCGCAAATAATCATAAAAATACTGAGAATAATCATTAAAATCGTCATAGAGAAAGCCTCCCCCTGTTTTTTGCTATTATACAATATCTTCCCGCAATCATCAAGCAAATCTCATCTTTTCATCTTTTTTCGGGGAGGCAATTGTCAAAGTAAATGCAAATAAGTCAGAGTAAATGCAATGGGTTGCGTTTAA
>CAYUPA010000077.1:4194-7439 GCA_964446565.1 uncultured Lachnospiraceae bacterium | reverse complement strand
CGGAAAAGGCACAAACTTTTTATTACAAATTTATTAACTATCTTGACAGAAATATAAAAAAGTGTTACTCTGTTTTGCGGAACAAAACAAACGGGGCCGCAACTGAGAAGTGAGCATGAGGGTGTCTGACAATGATTGGACATCCTCCTTTCCATTTATGGCTGAAAATTCCGCATGAGGATTTAGCATCCAGACTTAGTGGATTGGAAATCGAGATGAGAAAAGCGGAAAATCGATATGAAAAAAAGAACAGGAGACCGACATGAAACGAATGGAAAATCGAATAGAAAGGAATGGGAGATCGATATGAAAAAAGGGTTGTTTTTGATAGTATCCATGCTGCTTGTTTTCTCGGGCTGCGCGAAGCCGAATACCAGCGGAACGCAGGATTCCTCTTCGCCCGCGCCGCAAACGGGCCAGCAGGCGTCATCAGACGGTTCCGGCGCGGCGCCGGGGTCTTCGCAGGAGTCCGCGGCGAACCCCTCGTCCGATTCCGCCGCGGAGACGCCGGAGGCAGGCGCAGGCGGCACTGCGGAAGACGGTGAAAATTCGGGGGAGGATGAAAGCGGCCAGCCCGAAGACAACGAGGTGCTTGGCGGAAACGGCGAAGCCACTTTTGACGAGAATACGTTTTACAGGGATCTTGCCGAAAAGGACAAGGATACGGGCGATACGCTGATGCTGCTCATCAATCATCCGAACGAAGCCGCGGTCAGCGCGGTCCAGGTTACGGATGAATTCAATCTCGCGGCGAACGATCAGGTGCTGATGATTCCGAAATACGAGCACAGCACGATCCGCGTATGGACGCTCAAATCAGTCATCGACCCGGAAACCGACAGTCCGGTTCAGGAACGGGATGAACTCGTCTATGAATGTCTGGACAGCACTGTAAAGACCGTTCTGTTTACTTCCATTCCGCGAATTGAGGACGCCCCGCTGTACTGCGTGGTCGTCGATACCCCTTTAGGAACAGCCGAGTATTCTTTTACATACATGGCGGACGTACCCGGGATGGAATATCTGGAAATGACGGCGGCTGGCTAAACGGCGGCTGGCCGAATCACGGTTGACCCTGATCGGCGGCTGACTGAACAGCGGCCGGCCCTGAACGGCGGCTGACTGAATCGCGGCAAACGCATCAAACAGGAGGTATATTATGAAAGTGACGGCTCTGAAATACGCCGAATCGACGCTGCCGCAGGATCAGGTTCTGCTGGGCGGCGATAAAACGGTCCGGGTCCCGATTTCCTTTATCATCTACCTGATAGAAACCGGGGAACGGAAGATACTGGTCGACGCGGGCTGCGAGACCATGCCGGGATTCGATATGAAACATTTCTGCAGTCCGGTCGCGGTGTTGGAGCGATACGGTCTGCGTCCGGAGGACATTACCGACGTGGCCGTTACCCATGCCCATCACGACCATATTGAAGCGGTGAAACATTTCGGCAGCGCCCGCATTTATATTCAAAAAGACGAATATGAGGCCGGAAAGCAGTACATTCCGTCCGACTTTCAGGTGTGTCTGTTCGAAGACAGCCAAGCGCTGTGTTCCCATGTGCGGATTCGTAAAATCGGCGGACACTCCAAGGGGTCCTGCATCGTAGAGTTTGAAGCGGGCGGAAAACTCTGCATCATCGCCGGCGACGAGGTTTACGCAAGGGAGTGCCTCGAGCGGGAAATCCCGACGGGCGTTTCCTTCTGCCCTCTAAAGAGCCATGCCTTCGTGAAACAGTACGGAAGTGGGCATTGTCTCGTGCTGCTCTGCCACGACGATGCCGTGCTGCCGGGACAGAACGGATTCAAGGTGCTGTATCAGGAAGACAGCGCGAGGCAGGATGATATTCCAGAAGCCTGATTTTCAGGCGCGGCGCTGTTTCTGATCACGTTCGCGCCGCATCGCATCTTCAGCCATAGAACATGGGGCTGTGAAAGCGGAGCATCACAAATCCGGTTTTCACAGCCCCATACTGTCGCTTCACCGCATAACGGCTCCCTGATTGGCGCCGCTTACCAGCCTTGCGTACCGCGCAAGCCATCCGGTCCGGATATTCGGCTCGGGCCGGATATAAGCTTTTTTACGGGCGGCAAGCGTTTCTTCGTCCACCAGCACATTGATGCTGGCGTTCGGGATATCGATGCAAATTGGATCGCCTTCTTCGATCAGGCCGATCGGCCCGTCATCCGCCGCTTCCGGACAAACGTGACCGATGGAAGCGCCGCGGCTCGCGCCGCTGAAACGCCCGTCCGTGACCAGCGCGACCGTCTTATCCAGTTCCATGCCCGCCAGCGCGCTTGTCGGATTCAGCATTTCACGCATACCGGGGCCGCCCTTCGGGCCTTCATAGCGAATCACAACCACATCGCCGTCTACGATACGTCCGTTATAGATGGCGTCGATCGCTTCCTCCTCGCTGTTAAAAACACGGGCCGGTCCCGTATGCACCAGCATTTCCGGCGCTACGGCGCTGCGTTTTACGACGCATCCGTCCGGCGCGATATTGCCCCAGAGAATCGCGATTCCTCCGGTCTCGCTGTAAGGGTTCTCGATCGGACGGATGGAGTTTGGGTCCTTGTTGACCGCGTTCGCGATATTTTCGCCCACGGTCCGTCCTGTCACCGTAAGCAGGGACAAATCCAGAAGACCTTTTTTGGAAAGCTCTTTTTGCACGGCCGCCACGCCGCCGGCCGCATACAAATCCTGCATGTGCGTCGGACCCGCCGGAGCCAGATGGCATAGATTCGGAATTTTCGCGCTCATTTCGTTAAAAATCGAAAGGCTGAGCGGGACGCCGGCCTCATTGGCAATCGCCAGAAGATGCAGGACGCTGTTGGAACTGCAGCCAAGCGCCATATCGCAGGCGAGAGCGTTGCGAATCGATTTTTCGTTGACGATCTGGCGGGCGGTAATATCCTTTTTTACAAGGTTCATAATCGCCATGCCGGCCTGTTTGGCCAGGAGCATACGGCCGGAATGAACGGCCGGGATCGTTCCGTTTCCGGGCAGCGCAAGCCCCAGAGCTTCCGCCAGACAGTTCATGCTGTTTGCCGTGTACATGCCCGCGCAGCTGCCGCATCCCGGACAGCAGCCCCGTTCACATTCTTCGAGCTTCGCATCGTCGATGAGACCGGCCTTGTAGGCTCCGACTGCCTCAAACATCCTGGAAAGGCTGACTTCCTGCCCGTCATAGACGCCCGCCAGCATAGGGCCGCCGCTGAGAACCAGCGCCGGAATATCAAGC
>CAYUPA010000077.1:0-4184 GCA_964446565.1 uncultured Lachnospiraceae bacterium | reverse complement strand
CCGCCATCATCCTACCGGGAACGATTTTATCACCGTAGGGAATCAGAACAAGGCCGTCAAACTGGTGCGCCATCGCCATGGTCTCTACGCTGTCCGCGATCAGTTCGCGGCTTGCCAGAGAATATTTCATTCCGATATGTCCCATCGCGATGCCGTCGCAGACGCCGATCGACGGAAATTCAATCGGCGTGCCGCCGGCCATGCGAATACCGGCCTTCACGGCGTCCGCAAGTTTATCCAGATGAAAATGCCCTGGAACGATTTCGCTGTGGGCGCTGACAACACCGATGAGCGGCCGGTCCAGCTCCTCCTTCGTATATCCCATCGCGTAAAACAGACTCCGGTTCGGCGCGCGCTCCGGACCCTGCGTAACATTCGCGCTACGAAATGCCATAGTTTTCCTCCTCCGATTTCGAAGTATGCTTTCCGAACATAAAGTCAAGTATGCTTTCCAAACATAAAATCGGGCGTGATCTCCTCCGGCGGCCGGCCCAAAATTTTACTTATGCAGCCGACCCGAAATTTTACTTATGCAGCCAGCTCATCATTTTGCGAAGCTCGGCGCCGACGCCCTCGACCGGATGCTCCGCCTGCAGACGGCGGCTCGCAAGGAACTTGATTTTGCGTCCGCTGCTCATCTCCTGCATGAACTCGGAGGCAAAGGTACCGTCCTGAATTTCGGAGAGAATCTTTTTCATCTCCTTGCGGGTCTCCTCGGTAATCAGGCGTTTGCCGGTACGGTAGTCGCCGTACTCTGCCGTATTGGAGATAGAATACCGCATCTTGCCGAATCCGCCCTCGTTGATCAGATCAACGATCAGTTTCATCTCGTGAATCGTCTCAAAATATGCCATCTCCGGCGCGTATCCGGCCTCGACCAGCGTATCGAAGCCCGCGTGCATCAATTCGCAGATTCCGCCGCAAAGGACAGCCTGCTCGCCGAACAGATCGGTCTCGGTCTCCTCGCGGAACGTCGTCTCGAGAATTCCCGCGCGGCCCGCTCCGATGCCGGAGGCGTACGCCAGCGCAATCTCTTTGGCCTTGCCGGAATAGTCCTGATGAACCGCGATCAGACTGGGTACGCCCTTGCCCTCGACATACTGGCTGCGGACGGTGTGGCCCGGACCCTTCGGGGCGATCATGATCACGTCAATATCTTTCTGCGGCTCGACGATCTTATAATGGATGTTGAAGCCGTGCGCGAACGCGAGAACGTTGCCTTCCTTCATGTGGGGAGCGACCTGCTCGCTGTAAACGTCAGCCGCAAGCTCATCCGGAACCAGCATCATGACGATGTCGCCGGCCTCCGCCGCCTCTTCGATTCCCATCACCTTGAAATTCGGATGCGTCTCCTCGAACTTTACGGCCTTATCCCAGTGGCCGGAACCCGGGCGCAGGCCCACGACAACATTCACGCCGCTCTCCGCGAGGTTCATGGAATGTGCGTGTCCCTGACTTCCGAAACCGATGACCGCAACGGTTTTTCCATCCAGTACTCCCAGATTGCAATCGACGTCATAATACTTTTTAATCATGCTGCTACTCTCCTTTTTTTAATAAATTCTATACCAGGGCGGTCTGGCCGCCGACGGATCTCTTACTCAATGCGGGCCTTGACAACCATCCCGCGTTCCATGGCCGTAATGCCGGTCCGGCACATCTCAAGAATCGTATAGGGTCCCAGTACCTCCAGAAACCCATCGATTTTATCCGGCTCCCCGGTCAGCTCCATCGTCATGCTGCCAATGGACAAGTCGATGATTTTTGCCTTATAAATATTGGAAATCTCATGAATCGCCGGACGGTTGCCGGCATCGGCCGCCACCTTGACCAGCAGCAGCTCCCGCAGCAGGCTTTGCGAAGGCTCCAATACGAAGACCTTGCGGGTTTCATAGAGCTTGGCGGTCTGCAAAACAATCTGCCTCAGAACCTGCTCGTCGCCTTTCACGACGATGGTGATGCGGGAAATATCCGGATTATCGGTCGCGGAAACCGTCAGCGAATCGATGTTGAAGCCTCTGCGCCCGAATAATGCGCAAATCCGCGCGAGGACGCCGGAGTGGTTATCGACCAGAATGCTCAGCACTTCCTTTTTTTCCATTACAGGACCTCCTACTCCATAATGATCGAATCCACGGTCTGCCCGCTTGGAATCATCGGGAGCACCCGTTCGTCCTTATCGATCGCGCAGTCGATCCACACAGGGACAGACTGTTTCTGCGCCTCGGCAAAAGCGCTGCGGAATTCGGCGATCGTCGCGCACCGGTACCCCTTGCCGCCGAAGCCCTCGATTACTTTTACAAAATCGGTCCGGCGGTGCGGGTCCGTGCTGGAATACCGTCCCCCGTAAAAAGCCTTCTGCCACTGACGGACCATGCCCAGCACCTGATTGTTCATGATGACCGTGATGATCGGAAGCTGGTAGCTTACCGCCGTACAGGCTTCGTTCAGATTCATGTGAAACGAGCCGTCCCCGGTAATGTGCACGACGGGCCGGTCCGGCGCCGCGATTTTGGCTCCGATCGCGGCGCCGTAGCCATAGCCCATGGTCCCCAGACCGCCGCTTGTCAGAAAACTCATGGAACGGACATGCTTTACGTACTGCGCCGCCCACATCTGATGCTGGCCGACGTCGGTAACATAGATCGTGTCGCCGCCGGAAAGCTCATCGATTGCCTGCATGATCTGGTGCGGCTTCAGACGGCTGTCATCATCTTTCGGCCTGTAATCGGAGGCCTGCCACCTACGAATCTGCTCCATCCATTCCGGATGCGCCGCCTCCCGGACCTCGGGCAGCAGTTTCGCTAAAATATCGCCGACATCGCCGACCAGGTCATAATCGACAAAAACATTCTTGTTGATTTCGCTGGGATCGATATCGATCTGTATCCGTACGGCTTTTTTCGCGAACGAGTCGGTATTTAAGGCGACCCGGTCGCTGAAGCGCGTTCCGATGGCAATGACGCAGTCGGCGTTATCCACGGCGAGATTGGCCGTGCGGCACCCGTGCATTCCGATAAGTCCGAGGCTGAGCGGATTGCCGTACCCCAGAACGCCCGCCGCCATCAGCGTGTAGGCCGCCGGAATCTGCGCCTTACGGACAAGTTCCCGCAGCGGTTCGCAGGCCCGGGAGGCGGTTACGCCGCCGCCGAAATAAATGACCGGCTTTTGCGCCCGGTTGATAATGTCCGCGACCTCGCGAATCTTCTTCTCATCGATCCTTGTATGATACTGGTTGGAAACCGGCCCCTTGCGGGTGAACTCGGCCTCGGCCGCCGTAATATCCTTCGGAATATCGACCAGAACCGGCCCTTTGCGGCCTGACTGCGCGATCTGAAACGCCTCCCGCAGCGTATCCGCAAGGTGTTCGACGTCGGATACGATAAAATTATGCTTGGTGATCGGCATTGTGATGCCCGCGATATAGACTTCCTGAAAGCTGTCGCGTCCGATCAGCGGCCTTGAAACGTTTCCCGTGATGGCCACCATCGGCACGCTGTCCATATAAGCCGTCGCGATGCCGGTTACCAGATTCGTCGCGCCGGGACCGCTCGTCGCAAGGACAACGCCGGTCTTCCCGGTAACGCGGGCATACCCGTCCGCCGCGTGCGCGGCGCCCTGCTCGTGGGCTGTCATCACATGGCGGATCCGATCCTGATATTTATACAGCGCGTCATAAATGTTAAGCACAGCGCCGCCCGGATACCCGAAAATCGTGTCTATCCCCTGCTCGATCAATACTTCCGCGAGGATTTCCGAACCGTTTAATTTCATTCGTTTTCCTACCTCCATCCCCTTCCGCAGCGGATTCTTAATAAAAAAGCCTTTATCCCATTCAAGAGACAAAGGCGTACTACTCTGCGGTACCACTCTTATTGCCGTACATAAACGGCCTCTTTCTTCTTATACGTAACGTGTACGACCCGGCGCGGCTTACACAGATCCGGACGATCCTTGGTCCTGCGGTTCCGGGAGAACCTTCGGCCGCTCCGCCGCGCTGCTTCGCACCTTCCAGCAGCTCTCTGCGCCGACGCTGCGCCTACTCATTCCCTTCACAACCTTTTTCACGGTGTTTATTATATTCCACATCCCGTGGATTGTCAACCGGATATTTGACACCCCAAATCGCTGAAAAGCCTTACCAGGCTTATTTTTTACGTCAAATTATATTTTATGATCTCCGC
>CAYUPA010000076.1:0-7483 GCA_964446565.1 uncultured Lachnospiraceae bacterium | reverse complement strand
TGCTGGTCAGACTAAATGCAATCCCCTTATTCGTCAGATTAAATGCAACGCTTTTAAAAAACGCCGTTGCATTTACTTTGACGATTAACCCTTTTATAATTTTCCGGCCCTTTCACAGAAATTCGCTTGCTTTTTTAAATCATATCAGCGATAATAGAATAAGTCTTAGAGAAAGGAATCTTTAATATGCCGTCAACCATTCAAAAAAAGCTGGTAACCGCCATTGGAATCTGCGGTGCGGCGGTCGGCTTCACGGCTCTGGCCAATCAGTTAATGAACCGTTACGCGCAGTCCCTTGCCGAGGCGCCAACCGAAGAACTTTACTATGAGTGGCGCTACGGAAAAGCGTATTACACAAAAAAAGGAGCCGGACGTCCGATCCTTCTGATTCATGGTCTGTATCCCGGCGCGAACGGCTGCCTGATGCAGCCTCTTGCCGACGCGTTAAGCGACAGTTATACGGTCTATGTGATCGATTTGCCCGGCTTCGGACTGTCGGACAAGCCGAAAATGACTTATACGGCGTATTTTTACGTACAATTTTTAAATGATTTTATCGAATCCGTCGTTTCCGCGCCTGTCAGTATTATCGCGGACTCGCTGTCCTGCACATTCTGCGCCATAGCCTGTCAGCTTTGCCCGCAATACTACACAAACCTGCTGTTTCTCAATCCTCCGTCCGAAAAGGAGGAAAACCGGATTCCGACCCGCCTAACGAGGATTTTGCGTACGCTGCTTGAACTTCCGGTTCTTGGTTCCCTGATTTACAACCTTGCGACGACCTGCACCCGCCTGTCCGCACGGTATGGCCATATTTTGACGAAAAGTGAAATCCGGATGAGTTCGGCACGCGCGCATCATGAAGGCAGTCATGGGCGGTATGCTTACGCTTCGCTGTCCGCGCGGTATATGAACGCAAGTTTAAGCCGCCCGCTGTCTCAGATCGATACCAGCGTTTATATCGTACTCTCCGGCGACCCTGACGCCGCGCAGCAGCAGATTCGTTATCTTCACAAGATCAATCCATCGATTGAAACCGAATATCTGCGGGGTGACAAGCCGTTCCTCTGGATTCAGTCGAAAGAAAACATTCTGGAAATTTGCCATTTTCTCATGTAACGATACAAAAGTCAAAAGCACGAAATAACGGCCTGTTTCTCTGCCCGCGGGCAAATAAGTATACCCGCGGGCGGTTTGCATGTCTGCGGAAGATTCTTTATGCCCCTGATATTATAAAATTCGCGGCATCCGGATTCCCTCTGGATCGCGCCCCGTTTCAAGGAATCCCTGTTTCATGAAAAAACCTTTATATTCTTCATCCACCGTAACCTCCGCGCTTAAGCCGCCCTCTTCCCAAACCTCATTGAGCATAATTTTTATCAGAAAATCTCCGATTCCCTGTTTTCTGTATTTTTCCAAAACCCCAATGTCATACAGGCGGAACCGATGATGCAGATTTTCGGTCAGCGATCCTACGGCGACCGCCGTTTCCTCCTCCCAGATGATCAGATGCTGTGACCAACTGTCCAGCGGATCGCGGCGTTTTTCTGTCCATATTAAATCCCGCAGGTCATAGACTGTCGACAGGCTGTCACTTCCTTTTCGCCATGTTCCCTTTACCATTCAATGTTTCTCCTCCAGCGTTCGCGCCTCAAAGCGGCGCTTTTTTGATTTTCGCCTGCGGTCTTGGATAAAGCTGCTCCAAGGCCGCCGTTTTACGAATGACTGCAATTCTGTGTGTAAAATCACTGTACGGAACCGGCAGAACCCGGGCGGATTCCACCTTTCCTTTCAGGACCGCAAGCGCGTTTGCGGAAGCCGGGAGTTCGGCTTCCAACGAGGGGCCTTTATACGCCAGCACTATTCCGCCCGGACGCGCGTATCCCATACAATATTCCAGCAGAACCGGCAGCGGCGCAAGGGCTCTCGCGGTCACAATCGTAAATTTTTCTCTGTATTCCGCTTTATGTGCGAATTCCTCCGCGCGTCCATGAATCAGGTGGACGTTCTTAAGGTCCATTTGTTCTGCCGCTTCCTGAAGAAATGTAAGGCGTTTCTGCAGTGAATCCAGAAGAATAAACGGTACCTCCGGAAAAACGATGGCAAGCGGCACGCCGGGAAGCCCTGCGCCCGTTCCGATGTCCGCGGCAAGCGGTTTCCGCTGACCCGCAAAAAAAGGAACACCGGCTAAACTGTCCAGAAAGTGCCGGACAATCACGTCCCGCTCTCCGGTCACCGTCGTCAGGTTCAGCTTTTGATTCCACTCCATCAAAAGATCATAAAAAATGGAAAATTGCCGGACCATTTTCTCGCTGAGACGAATTCCCATCTGAGCGGCGCCTTCTATAAGCAGCTTCTGGTTCTGCATGATCATTTCCCCTTTTTCTGCCGCCGCGCCCGTTCCAGATACACCATCAATACATTGATGTCCGCCGGGGAAACGCCGGAAATACGCGAGGCCTGCCCGATGGAACGCGGACGAACGCGGGCGAGCTTTTGTCTGGCTTCAATGCGAAGACCCTGAATCGCGCTGTAGTCTATCGTCTCCGGCAAAACGCGGGATTCCAGCTTTTTGTACTGTTCCACCTGCTCCTTTTGCTTTTCGATATATCCCTGATACCGAATCTGAATCGCCGCCTGCTCGTATACGTCTTTAGAAAGAGGCGGTCTTTGCGGATCAACCTCTTTTAGCGCCTCATACGATACCTCCGGACGGCGGAGAAGTTCCGCCAGCGTGACGCCGGAACTTATGGGCGGCGTCGGAATCTTCGCAAGGATTCGGTTCGTTTCTTCCGTGTTGCCGACACGCGTCGAGGCAAGACGTTCCATTTCTTTCGTAATCGCGGCCTTTTTCGCAAGGAGACGCCGGTATCGTTCCTCCGAAATTAAACCGACCCGGTGGCCCAGTTCGGTAAGCCGCAGGTCGGCGTTGTCCTGACGAAGGAGCAGACGGTATTCCGCGCGGCTCGTCATCATACGGTACGGCTCATTCGTTCCCTTTGTTACAAGATCGTCGATCAGGACGCCGATGTATCCCTGCGATCGATCGATAATAAGGGGCTCTTCATTCCGAATCATAAGCGCCGCGTTGATGCCCGCGACAATTCCCTGCGCCGCCGCTTCCTCATAGCCGGAACTGCCGTTAAACTGGCCGGCGCTGAACAGTCCTCTGCAATTTTTTATCTCCAGCGTATGAAGAAGTTCCAGCGGATCGATGCAGTCATACTCGATCGCGTAGCCGGTCCGCATGATCTGGACCCGTTCCATGCCCTCGATGGTGCGCAGCATATCCCGCTGCACATCTTCCGGCAAAGAGGACGACATACCCTGCACATAAAATTCGTTGGTTGATTCCCCTTCCGGTTCCAGAAAAAGCTGATGCCGTTCTTTATCCGCAAACCGTACAACCTTGTCCTCGATAGAAGGACAGTAGCGGGGGCCGACGCCTGTGATTTCGCCGCCAAAAAGGGGGGACCGATGGAGGTTTGCCCGAATAATTTCATGCGTTTTCGCGTTTGTGTACGCCAGCCAGCAGGAGCGCTGCGGACGCTGGATTTTTTCCGGCGTGTTCGTAAAGGAAAAAGGAACGATTTCTCTATCGCCCTTCTGCTCCTCCATTTTGGAAAAATCAATCGTTCTGCCGTCAACCCTCGCGGGCGTTCCCGTTTTAAAACGGCGCAAAGGAAGACCCTTTTTCTCGAGCGCCTCCGCGAGACCGCCCCTGGCGGCCTGCATTCCGTTAGGACCGGTTAAAACCCGATAGTCACCGTGAATACAGGCCGCGTTCAGATACGTCCCTGTGCAGATGATCGCGGCCTTACACGGATAATAGCCGCCCGGCGCCGTAATGACGCCGGCTACGCGGCCCTCCCGTATATCAATATCGACAACTTCATTCTGACGAACGATCAAACCGTCCTGCTGTTCCAGCGTCAGCTTCATCGTTTCCTTGTAGCGGAATTTATCCGCCTGCGCCCGCAGCGAATGTACGGCGGGACCCTTTCCCGTGTTGAGCATACGGGACTGAATATAGGTCTGATCGATCGTAATCCCCATCTGCCCGCCCAAGGCGTCCACCTCGCGGACCAGGTGGCCTTTGGACGTTCCGCCGATGCTGGGATTGCAGGGCATCATGCCGATGCTGTCGAGATTCATGGCAAAGAGAATGACTTTCATATTCATTCTGGCCGCCGCAAGCGCCGCTTCACAACCGGCGTGGCCGCCGCCAATGACAACGACGTCCACTGCCTCCTCCTGATACATGCTTTTACGTCCTTCCTTTATTTTCCAAGACAAAAGCGTTTAAAGATTTCGTCAACCACATCTTCTTTAAGAGAATGTCCCGTAATTTCACCAAGCGCGTCATACGCGTCGGTAAAATCGATGGAAAGAAGGTCCTGCGGCATTCCCTCCCTGATCGCGTCCAAAACCGCCGTAAGCGACCGTATCGCCCGTCGAACCGCTTCCTTTTGCCGTAAATTGGCTAAACCGGCCGCTCCGGTTTCCTCGATGGCGCCGGCAAAGAAAAGGTCCTGCACACGGTCTTTGAGCATCGAAAGCCCTTCCCCGGTTTTTGCGCTGATCCAGAGAACGTTTTTCGGGTCCTCTCCGGCGAAAACCTCCGGAATCGTTCTTTTTTTCGTAAGGTCCGCCTTATTCAGCAAAAAAAGGTGCGGACGGTCCTGCATCTGTTTCAAAAACGACGCGTCGCAGTCCGGATGGTCCGCTTCCGTCACCCACAGCACAAGATCGCTCTCCGCCATGCTGTCTCTGGCTCTTTCGATGCCGATCCGCTCCACGGGATCTTCGGTTTCATGGATTCCCGCGGTATCGGCGATGCGCAGAGGAATTCCGTCAAAATCGATGAATTCCTCAATAACATCCCGCGTCGTGCCCGGAATTTCGGTTACAATGGCCCTCTCCTGCCCCGCGAGACGGTTCAGCAGCGAGGATTTCCCCACGTTCGGCCTTCCGGCGATAGTCGTCCTTATGCCCTCCCGGGCCATCCGTCCGCTGTCCGCGGTATTATACAGAGTCGTAAGCCCCGCGAGGAGGTTTTCCGTCTTTTCCTTTATCGCTTCTTCCGAAAGATTCGTTTCTTCATATTCGGGATATTCAAGATTGACCTCAAGCGCGGTTATGAGGTCCAACAGCTGAACACGATATTCTTCCACGGACTTTGCGAGAGCGCCCTTTAGATGCTGCATGGAGGCTCTCTGGCTTATCCGCGACCGCGAAGAAATAAGGTCCATCACGGCCTCCGCCTGCGACAGATCCATTTTGCCATTTAAAAACGCTCTCTTTGAAAACTCGCCCGGCTCCGCGGGACAGGCGCCCTGCCGGATTACAAGCTCCAAAATCCGACGCTCGATATAAGGTCCGCCGTGACAGTTGATTTCGACCGTATCTTCTCCCGTATATGTATGCGGCGCCCTCATCAGCATCATCAGGACTTCGTCCAGTTCTTCTCCGGTTTCCGGATCGACCACGCGGCCATAATGAATTGTATGTGTTTTCTGATTACAAAGTTTCTTTTTTGCCTTGTATATCGTATCGACGATTTGAATGCTGTCGTCCCCGCTGACGCGGATAATGCCAATGCCGGCCGTCCCGGGAGCGGTTGCGACCGCCGCGATCGTTGAATTCCCGGTCTTCAAACCTTTGTTCCTTCTTTCTGTTCCGCCGCAGGCGCACTTTGTAAGAAAAACCCAGGAATGAAGGGAATTCCCTGCATGACTGGGTTTTAGACCATATCAATAAAATTTACACAAAATGATTGGGATTATGACTATATCAATAAAATTTGCACAAAATGACTGGGTTTATGACTATATCAATAAAATTTGCACAAAGTAACTGGGTTTAGACCAAATCAATAAAATTTCAGACAACATAAAAAAATCTGATTTCGGTTCTTCCTGTCACAGGTTATGGATTACACTAACCAATACCGAGCAATCAGGGATGTCTGCGCCGCAGGGAAATGACAACCCGACGATTAGGTTCGTCGCCCTCGCTGTATGTCTCGATCTGCCGGTCGTTTTGCAGCGTTGAATGGATAATCCGCCTTTCGTATGGATTCATCGGTTCCAGAATGACGCGATGTCCCGTTTTTTTCACTTTTTTCGCCAGATTGAGCGCGAGATTTTCCAGCGTCTTTTGACGGCGCTCGCGATAGTTTTCGGTATCGAGTTTAACGCGGATGTGTTCGGTCTGATTTTTATTGACGACCATTGTGGTCAGATACTGGAGAGCGTCCAGCGTATTGCCCCGCTTGCCGATGATCATCCCCATTCCGCTCTTTTCCGCGGAATCTTCCAGATCGATTTCCAGCACGTTCTCTTCCGTCACATTTGTCGATACAATTGAGTCAATTCCCATTGCGTCCAGAACATCCATCAGAAAGAGTGCGGCTTTTTTCTCGATGTCGTTATCGTCAGCACTCATTGCGCCGCGTTGCTCTTCCGTCTGGGTCTCCTGCGGCGCCTCTTCCCGCGGGACAGTCTCCAAATCCGCGGCTTCCTCTTCTTTTGCGATGGTCACAGAATCCGCGGTCAACTCGTCTTTTACGACAGTTTCCGGATTCGCTGTCTTCGTATCTTTTACGGCGGATTCCGAATTTGCCGCCTTCTCACCTTTTACGGCAGATTCCGAATTTGCCGCTTTCCCACCTTTTACGGCGGTTTCCGGATTCGCTGTCCTCGCATCTTTTACGGCTGATTCCGAATTTGCCGCTTTCCCACCTTTTACGGCGGTTTCCGGATTCGCTGTCCTCGCATCTTTTACGGCAAACTCCGGATTTGCCGCCTTCTCACCTTTTACAGCAGGTTCCGGATTCGTTGTCTTCGCATCTTTTACAGCAGGTTCCAGATTCGTTGTCTTCACTTCCTTGATGGCGGCCTCCAAAGACGCGTCCTTTGCGGGAGCCGCGGACTTTCCCGCGTCAGCATACTTTCCAGCCTCCGCGGACTTTTCACCGGCAGCAGTCTTTTCCGCATTTTTTGATTTTTTTAATTTCTCATGCGGCGCTGTCTTCTCTGCTGTTTCCGCTTTCTTTATGCTTTCCGCCTTTTTCCCGCTCTGCGCTTTTGCTGATGATTCTCTCTCCGTATCGAACTGTATTTCCGGTTCCTGCTCTTTTTTTAACGTTACGCGTACCTTCGCGGCCCGGCCGAAAAGTCCGAGTATTCCTTTGCTGCCTTCGTCCAGAACCTGAATATCCACCTGATCGCTGGATACCCTGAGTTCAATCAAAGCGGCGGTTATCGCCTCATCGACTGTTTTTCCGGCCTTCTCAACAAAATCCATAGTAGACCTCCTTCTCTTCGTCAGGTTTCGTTTTTCTCTTCCGGTTTGTTCGCCTGTGCACCTTCCTGCTTCTTTAAAGGTATATTTTCTGTCTTCTTCGACTGTGTTTCTTCCGCCTTCTTTGCCTGCGATACCTCAGGTTTGTTCTCCTGTGTTTCTTCCGCCTTCTTCTCCT
>CAYUPA010000075.1:0-7506 GCA_964446565.1 uncultured Lachnospiraceae bacterium | reverse complement strand
CAACTGTCTGGTGGACACCTTCGACCGGAACTTCACGATGGAGGTGGAACACGTTTCGCTCGGCCGGCAGGCGGACGCGGTGCTGATCGCCCCGGCTACGGCCAACATCATCGGCAAGCTCGCGCACGGGATCGCGGACGATATGCTGACGACGACGGTTCTGTCCTGCCGCTGCCCGATGCTGATCAGTCCGGCAATGAATACGCGCATGTACGAAAATCCCGTTGTGCAGGACAATCTGAATCTCCTTTCGCGCCGCGGCTATACGGTAATCGGCGCGGAGAGCGGACATCTTGCCTGCGGGGAGACGGGCGCGGGCCGCATGCCGGAGCCCGGGGTCCTGTATCAGTATCTGGAACGGGAAATTGCCTGCCGAAAAGATTTCGCCGGCCGCAAGGTACTGGTGACGGCGGGTCCGACGCAGGAGGACCTCGATCCGGTCCGCTTTATCAGCAACCGGTCCTCCGGCAGGATGGGCTATGCGGCAGCCCGCGCGGCGATGCTTCGGGGCGCGGAGGTTACGCTCGTATCCGGCCCGACCTCTCTCAGCCCGGTTCCCTTTGTGACGATGGTCCCTGTGCGGAGCGCAAAGGACATGTACGAAGCGGTCATGGCGCGCAGGGAGGAGGCCGATCTCATCATTATGGCCGCGGCGGTGGCGGATTACACGCCCGAATCCGTCAGTCCGCAAAAAATTAAAAAGCAGGACGGGTCCCTTTCGTTCGCGGTGCGGCGCACGCGCGACATTTTGGCGGAACTGGGACAAAGCCGAAGAGAAGGGCAGTTTTTATGCGGATTTTCCATGGAAACGGAAAATATGCTGGAGAATTCCCGGAAGAAGCTTATAAACAAGAACCTTGATATGATCGCGGCGAACAACGTCAAGGTCAAGGGCGCCGGTTTCGCCGGGGATACCAACGTGCTGACACTGATTACGGCCGACATGGAGAAGGAACTGCCTCTTCTGAGCAAAGACGAAGCGGCCCACCGGCTGCTTGATGAAATCGCGCCGCGGATGCAGGGCAAATCCGGCGCAAAACCGGAGGAATAAGATGGCGAATCCCCTGACCCGGACAAACCGGAATCCCTGACTCGAAGAAATCGGAACCAGAGTTTTCCGCTTTGCGCAGGATTTCATTGACAAGCGGTCTGACCCGGACAAACCGGAACAGCGGGTTTTGCCGTTATGAACACGATTTCATTGAAATCTCCTGACTTGCTTTCAGGAATATGTACCATAAATATTTTGCAGGAGGAGGCACTATGGAATACAGAATCGTAAATGAACAGATGCTGCACGGCGGGGACTATAACCCCGATCAATGGCTCGACCGCCCCGATATTCTGGAGAAGGATATCGAGCTGATGAAAAAAGCGCATGTCAACGCGGTGTCGGTCGGAATCTTCGCGTGGGCGGCGCTGGAGCCGGAGGAGGGCGTCTACCGGTTCGAATGGCTGGATAAAATCATTAATACCCTGTATGACAACGGCATTTACACGGTGCTGGCGACGCCCAGCGGCGCACGGCCTGTCTGGATGGCGCAGAACCATCCGGAGGTGCTGCGCGTCGGGCCGGACCTCGTGCGGAACCAGATGGGAGGGCGGCATAACCATTGCTATACGTCTCCCTACTACCGGCGCAAGGTCTGGGATATGGACCGGAAGCTGTCGGAAGCCTTCGGAAAGCATCCGGGCGTTGTGCTGTGGCACATCTCCAACGAGTATGGAGGCGAATGTTTCTGCCCGCTGTGTCAGGAGGAGTTCCGAAACTGGCTGCAAAAAAAATACGGGACGCTTGAAAATTTGAATCACGCCTGGTGGACGGCGTTCTGGAGCCATACCTATACCTCATGGGATCAGATTGAGCCGCCGCTTGTCCGCGGAGAGCATGCGGTTCACGGTCTTGTGCTGGACTGGAAACGCTTTGTGACCGACCGCACGGTCGATTTCTGCGCGTGGGAAAAAGCCGCGATCCGCGCGGGCGGTTCGGATCTGCCGGTCACGACGAACCTGATGGGCTTTTACGACGGACTGAATTATTTCAAATTCCGCGATGTGCTCGACATCGTTTCGTGGGACAGCTATCCGTCCTGGCACGGCAGACAGGACGATTCCGAGACGGCGGCGCTTACGGCCTGCACGCATGATCTGATGCGCAGCATCAAAAAAGAACCGTTTCTTCTGATGGAGAGCGTGCCGAGCGCCGTGAACTGGCAGCCGGTCTGCCGCCTCAAACGGCCGGGCATGCACGAGCTTTCGTCCTTGCAGGCAGTTGCGCACGGTTCCAATTCCGTACAGTATTTTCAGTGGAGAAAGAGCCGCGGCTCGTCGGAGAAGTTCCACGGCGCGGTCGTCGGACACGACGGAACGGGAGAAACGCGCGTTTTCAAGGAAGTGACGCAGCTTGGCGCAAGGCTTCGGAACCTTTCCGAGGTGTGCAAAACGAAGGTGGAGCCGGAGGTCGCGATCCTGTTTGACTGGGAGAACCGCTGGGCGCTGGATCAGGCGCAGGCGCTCTTAAACGGACACGGCGCCATGCAGTATGAAAATACGATTGTGGAGCATTACGAGGCCTTCTGGCGGATGGGCATTCCGGCGGACGTCGTCGATATGTCCTGCGATCTCAGCGGCTACCGGCTCATCGTCGCGCCGATGCTGTATATGCAGCGGGAAGGCATCGTGCAGAAGCTCCGCGATTTTACCGAAAAGGGCGGTACGCTGGTCGGAACCTACTGGAGCGGACTGGTCGATGAAAACGATCTGTGCTATCAGAGCTTCGCGCCGAACGGTTTGCAGGATGTATTCGGACTTCGGAGCGAGGAGATCGACGCCCTGTATCCGGAACAGCGCAACTCGATGCGCTGCGGGGACAAGAGCTACGCGCTTCGCGATATCTGCGACATCGTGTCTGTGACGACGGCGCGGGTGCTGGGAACCTACGGCGAGGATTTTTATGCCGGCAGGCCGGCTCTCACCGTGAACAGCTTCGGCAGGGGAGAGGCGTTTTATCTCTGTGCCCGCGCGGAGAAGGACTTCTATCTCGATCTGTACCGCGGCATCGCGCAGCGCCTGCATTTAACGCGTGCCCTCGAGGCGGACCTTCCCGAGAACGTAACGGCGGGCCTGCGCCGGGGTGAAAAGGAAGAGATCGCAATCGTACAGAATTTCAACAACGCCCCGAAGACAGTCGAACTGCCGGAGCCGGTTACCGATCTCGAGACCGGCGAATTTACGACCCATATCGAACTTACGCCGTATCAGGTTCGTTTTCTGGTCAAGTAAAACGCAAAAGGAGAGCCTGCGAAAAACTGCCCATTTTTCACAGGCCCTTTTTACGCGAACTCCGCCCGCTCACTTTGCAAGCCGGATCATCAGGAGCCATGCCAGACTGTAATACGTAATGACGGCGATCATATCGTTTACCGTGGTGATCAACGGACCGGAGGCAACGGCGGGGTCCACGTTCAGCTTCTTAAATCCCATCGGAATCAGCGTGCCGATCGCGGAGGCAACGATCATGGTCAGTACGAGGGACAGCCCTATGCAGCCCGAGGTCGCAAAGGCAAAGGACAGAGGGTAGCCCTTGAGCTGATGGATGTAGAACCCGACGGCGATAACGGCGACGCACGAAATCAGGAAGCCGTTGAAAAAGCCGACGCGGATTTCCTTTACGACGAGATGCAGCTTCTGCTTCGCCTTCAGGTCCTCGTCCGTCAGGACCCGGATGGTCACGGCCAGGGACTGTGTGCCCGTATTGCCCGCCATATCGAGAATCATCGACTGGAAGCAAACAATAAGGGGAAGGCTGGCGACGACGTGTTCAAAGACGCCCACGACGCTGGAAACGCCGAGACCGAGAAACAGGAGCAGAATCAGCCAGGGGAGACGCTTGCGCATGCTTTTATGCAGCGGCTCGTTGAGGTCCTCCTCCGAGAGGAGACCGGCCAGCTTCGCGTAGTCCTCGCCCATCTCGTCATCGACGACCTCGACGATTTCCTGCGCTGTAATGACGCCGATCAGCCGTTTGTTTTCATCGACGACCGGGATGGAGTCCTCGGAATAATCCTTCAGATCCTCAATACACTGGTCGATCGCTTCATGCGCATAGACGAACGGATAGGACGTTGCGACAAGATCGTTCAGATTCGTATCCTGACGGGCGATAATCAGGTCCTTGAGATCGATCGCGCCGCAGAATACGCCGTCCGCCCCGCAGACATAGATTGTGGAGATGTTATCGTTATCCGCCGCCTGCGCGATGAGCGCCCGCATCGCCTGCTTGACCGAAAGGTTCTGCTGGATGGCAACGAAATTCGTGGTCATTTTGCTGCCGATTTCATCCTCATTGTAGGACTGGATCAGGTTGATATCCACGAGAGCGGCCTGATCCATCCGGCGTTTCAGCTCGTCCCGCTTCTCCGAAGAGAGAGAAGCCAGAATCTCCGCGGCGTCGTCCGCATCCATCGTCTCCAGAAGATCGGCGGCGGATTCCAGATCGAGCTCGTCGATGTAGGTCTCTGCGTGATCCAGATAGGAGAACAGCTCCGATGTTCCTTCGAGACCGAGTATCCTGTACGTTTTTAATCGTTCGTCCTGCGTCAGGTTCTCAAGAACCGAGGCGATATCGTTTACGTGATAATCGTCAAGACGTTTTCGCAGGGCCTCCGGCGTATCCTGACTTCGAATAATGGCAATGAGTTCCTTCTCATAATCCGGCCGTTCCATAACTGTTTTCATCTCTTCCGACATGGGCGTCCTCCCTTCTGTTTTTACGGCAAAAGCCGCGAAATTAAGAATGCCGGCGCGGCCCGGGGCGTTTCGGCGCGGTCCGGCATGGAATATAGTGTAACATTTCCCGGGAAAACTTGCAAGGAACAGTTTACAGATAGAATTCGAACATGATACAATGAACATGCTTTAAAAGCGTGTTTTGCAAATCGAAAAGTCTTTTATGCTGAGGAGGAGAATCATGGCGGTACGACGGGTTCTGGTCGAGAAAAAAGAAGGTTTTCGCGTGGAAGCGGACGGCATGCTGCGGGATTTACAGGACAATCTGCAGATCAAGGGACTTACCGGGCTTCGCGTGCTGTACCGGTACGATGTCGATCACATATCGGAAGAAATCTATCGCAGGGCGATTACGCGCATTTTATCGGAGGCGCCGGTCGATACCGTGTACGAGGAAACGGTTCCGGGGCTTGCAGAGGAAGGCACGGTCTTCGCGGTGGAATATCTGCCGGGCCAGTACGATCAGCGGGCCGATTCCGCGGAACAGTGTATCCGCATCCTGAAAGCGGAGGAGCATCCCCGGGTCCGCTGCGCAAAAGTGATCGTCCTGCGGGGGGCGCTGTCCGCGCAGGACATTCGGACGATCAAAAGCTACTGCATCAACGCCGTCGATTCCCGGGAAGCCTCGCTGGACAAGCCGGATACAATCGAGGAAGAGTACGGCCAGCCGGAAGATGTGGCGGTCGTTTCCGGTTTTATAACGAAAGAGAAAGCGGAAATCGAACGGATGATAAAGGACCTTGGCCTTGCCATGAGCCCGCAGGACCTTCTTTTTACGCAGAAGTATTTCCGCGAGGTGGAAAAGCGCGACCCTACCATTACGGAAATCCGCGTGCTGGATACCTATTGGTCCGACCATTGCCGCCATACGACGTTTTTAACGGTGATAGACGATGTGAAGATTGAGGAGGCAAGGCTGAACCGGCCCCTTACGGAGGCGTTTGCGGAGTATCGGGCGGCGCGCGGGGCGCTTGGCAGAGAAAATAAGCCCTTCTGTCTGATGGATGTGGCGCTGGCGGCCATGCGGGAATTAAAGGCCGCGGGCCGCCTGACGGACCTTGAAGAATCGCATGAAATCAATGCCTGCAGCATTGTGGTCCCGGTCGATGTGAACGGGAAGGAAGAGGAGTGGCTTCTGCAGTTTAAGAACGAGACGCATAATCATCCGACGGAGATTGAACCCTTCGGCGGCGCGGCCACCTGCCTTGGCGGTGCAATTCGGGACCCGCTGAGCGGCCGTTCGTATGTCTATCAGGCGATGCGGCTGACTGGCTGCGCCGATCCGACCGTCCCCGTTCAAAATACAATGAACGGCAGACTTCCCCAGCGGAAAATCGCGAGGGAAGCGGCGCACGGGTACAGTTCGTACGGCAATCAGATCGGCCTCGCGACAGGGTATGTGAAGGAAATTTATCATCCCGGCTATATGGCGAAGCACATGGAACTGGGCGCGGTCATCGCGGCGACGCCGCGCGATAAGGTCGTGCGGTGCAAGGCCGATCCGGGGGACGTCGTTATTCTTCTTGGCGGCCGGACCGGACGCGACGGCTGCGGCGGCGCGACGGGTTCGTCCAAGGCGCATACCGAAGAGTCCCTTAACACCTGCGGCGCGGAGGTCCAGAAGGGCAATCCGCCGACGGAACGCAAGCTGCAGAGGCTGTTCCGCAATCCGGAGGCCAGCCGTCTGATAAAAATCTGCAACGATTTCGGGGCGGGCGGCGTCTGCGTCGCCATCGGCGAACTGGCGCCGGGTCTCGTGATCGATCTGGACCGGGTTCCGAAGAAATACGCCGGCCTCGACGGGACGGAGCTTGCGATTTCCGAATCGCAGGAACGTATGGCGGTCGTGGTGGATCCGAAGGACAGGGAGCGGTTCATGGAGCTTGCCGCGGAAGAAAATCTTGAGGCGACCTGGGTCGCGGATGTGACCGAGGAGCCGAGGCTCGTGATGAACTGGCGCGGAAAAACCATCGTCAGCATGGCGCGGGGCTTCCTTGACACGAACGGCGCGCCGGCCTATACCAGGGTCTATGTCGAAGCGCCAGCCGAGGCGGCGCCTGTGTCTTTGCCGGAGAGGGCCGAGAACATCGATTTTAAGGAGAGGGTGAAGACAGTCGTTTCCGACCTGTCGGTCTGCAGCCAGAAAGGGCTTGTGGAAATGTTTGATTCCTCCATCGGGGCCTCCACCGTGCTGATGCCCTACGGCGGACGGTATCAGATGAGTCCGGTCCAGACCATGGCTGCGAAACTTCCTGTGGACTGCGGGGAGACCCGCTCCGCCTCGCTGATGGCATACGGATACGATCCGTACGTTTCAAGCTGGAGCCCGTTTCACGGCGCGATGTACGCCGTGCTGGAATCGGTCGCGAAGATTGTCGCCTCCGGCGGCGACTACCGGAAGATTCATTTCACCTTTCAGGAGTTCTTTGAGCGGCTGGACGCGGTTCCGTCCCGCTGGGGCAAGCCGTTCGCCTCGCTGCTCGGCGCCTACAAGGCGCAGAAAGAGCTGGGCCTTGCCGCAATCGGAGGCAAGGATTCCATGTCGGGTTCCTTTGAAGACCTCCATGTCCCGCCGACCTTGATCTCGCTCGCGGTGGCCATGACCACGACCGACCGGATTCTGACGCCGGAATTCAAGGTTCCGGGGGATCAGGCCGTTCTGCTTCCGGTTCAGCTGGACGAATGCAGGGTTCCTGACTGGCAGGCGGCAATGCGGAT
>CAYUPA010000074.1:0-7532 GCA_964446565.1 uncultured Lachnospiraceae bacterium | reverse complement strand
GGCGCTTTCTCGCCACGATATCAAGCGCAGTATACGGGCGCGGATGGCCGACGTGCAGGCCCTGCCCCGACGGATAGGGAAATTCAATCAGCGCGTAATATTTGGGTTTGCTCTGGTCCTCCGAGGCATGAAAGGCGCCTTCCTCCTCCCAGATCGTCTGCCATTTTTTCTCAATGGCCTTTGGTTCATATCGACTCACGAATGGCTTCACTCCTCTTAAAGAATATTCTTCTGCGCGGGGCCGAACACGTTACTGCTCCTTAGCGGCCTCTTCGATGATCTTATCCTGCACTTCCTTCGGCGTCTCCTCATACCGGGCGAGTTCCATCGTAAAGGAGCCGCGTCCCTGCGTAATGGAACGAAGGTCCGTCGGATAGCTGAAGACCTCGCCCATCGGCACCTCGGCCTCGATGACCTGCCTGCCGCCCTTATGCTCCATGCCCAGCACACGGCCGCGGCGCTTGTTCAAATCGCCAATGATATCGCCCATATAGGCCTCGTCGACCGTAATATGCAGCGCCATAATCGGCTCCATGATCACCGGATTCGCCTTCGGGATGCCTTCCTTAAACGCAAGAATCGTCGCGGTCTTAAAGGCCATTTCCGAAGAATCGACCGGATGATAGGACCCGTCGACCAGCGTCGCCTTCAGTCCGACCATCGGATAGCCGGCCAGCACGCCCTGCTGTACGCTCTCCTGAATTCCCTTTTCAACCGCCGGAAAATAGTTCTTCGGAACGGAACCGCCGAAAATCTTCTCCTCAAACACATAGGGCTTGCTCAGATCGCCGGAGGGCTCGAAAATCATATGGACGTCTCCGTACTGCCCATGGCCGCCGGACTGCTTCTTATGCTTGCCCTGCACACGGACCTGTCCGCGGATCGTCTCGCGGTAGGCGACCTTCGGCTTTTTAAGAGTGATCCCGAGGCGGAACTTGTTCTGCAGCTTGTTGACGATAACATCAAGATGCTGCTCGCCCGCCCCGTAAAGCAGCTGCTGATTCTGATCGCGGTCGACCTCGACGCGGATCGTCGGGTCTTCCTCGCGAAGCCTCGCAAGCCCGGTTGAAACCTTATCCTCATCGCCTTTCCGGGTTTCGATCGCCATGCACATCATGGACTCCGGGAAATTGATCGGCGGGAAAGTCACGGCGAGGCGCTTGCCGCACATCGTATCGCCGGTCGCCGTCACGTTCAGCTTGGCCACCGCGCCGATATCCCCGGCATGCAGCTCCGGCACCTCGATCTGCTCCTTGCCGCGCATAACATACAGCCGGCCCATGCGCTCGGTCGTATCCCTGGACACGTTATTCAGAGGATCGTCCTTGCGGAGAATTCCGGAATTGATTTTCAAAAAGGAAATCTTCCCTAAGAACGGGTCCACCATCGTTTTGAAAACAAACGCCGAAAACGGCTCCTTCTCGCCGGTCGCGACCTCGCACGGCGCGCCGTTCAAATCCGCAGCGGGAAGCGTCGGATTCACCGTCTCCATGCTCGGCAGGAACTCGCAAATCGAATTCATCAGCACCGCGATGCCGGTCCCGTTAAACGCGCAGCCACAGAAAACCGGCACGATCTCCCGCTTTTCGATGCCGGAATGCAGGGCCTTTACGATCTCTTCCTCCGTAAAGTCCTCCCCCTCGAAATAGCGCTCCATCAGGTCCTCATCCGTTTCGGCGACGGCCTCGATGATCATCGTGCGCACGGGCTCGATCTCCGCTTCCATGCCCGCGGGAATGTCGCAGGGCACGACCTTGTCGCCCTCAAACCTGCGGCCCTGCATCTTGACGACATCCACAAAGCCCGCGAACTTTCCGTTCTCCTTAAACGCGACTTGGAACGGCGCGATCGACTTGCCGAACTTATCCTGCAGCTGTTCGAGAGCCTTCACCATATCGGCCCCTTCCTCGTCCATGCCGTTGATGAAGATAAAGCGCGGCAGATTCATCCGCTCGCAGCGCTCCCACGCAAACTCCGTTCCGACCTGAACGCCGTCCTTGGCGGATACGACGATGACCGCGCTTTCCGCCGCCCGCAGCGCCTCCTCAACCTCGCCGGCGAAATCAAAATAGCCCGGAGTATCCAGTATGTTCAGCTTATAACCATTCCACTCAATGGGAATAATCGATGTATTGATGGAAAATCCTCTGCGAATTTCCTCCGGATCAAAATCACTGATCGTATTCCCGTCGGCAATCCGCCCCTGACGGGTGGTAATCCCCGCGGTATAGGCCATGGATTCCGCGACCGACGTCTTCCCCGTGCCGCCGTGGCCAAGCAGCACAATGTTGCGAATCCTGTCTGAAGTGTAGACCTGCATAAAATATCCTCCTTTGGAAGTGAGACTCGGGCTTGGCCCTCCTCTTAGATTATACGACTTTCACAAAAGAATTCCTTTTTTCCTTCAAAAATATTCATTTCGGACGCTGCGAATCCGTTTTACGGAACGAATCAATCCGCAAGCGAACCCATCGGGTCCCATGGATTCAGATGCACCGGCTCCTGCGCAAGCTCCTCTTTCAGCGCATCGTCCAGATACTTTCTATGAATGACCGCCTGATAGACATACTTGTCAAACCACGAGTCGCTCATCAGATAATATCCTTTCTGCCCGTTCTCATCGCCCCAGCTGTTTTCAATCTTCCAGCGGGTCGGTCTGCCGTCCGCGTCCAGATTGACGCCGGTAATGACCATCGCGTGATTCATGGCGCTTCGCCAGTAATCGAGCCCCTGCTCCTTGGTCAGATCGAAGGACAGGCCAAACGCGGTTTCATAATCATAGGCCTTATCGTCCCAGATGCCGGTCTTGCGGTTTCCGTAAAATCCGACATCGCTGCCGAACCACACGATCTCCCCCGCGCGAAGCTGTTTCAGGATCAGCTCCTTCATTGTCTCCATCTCAAGATTCAGATAGAGAATCCCGCGTCCGCCGACGACATTTCCAAGATAATCCACGGTATAGGTTTTGTGGAACGGTTTATCCTTCGTCGGGGCGTTGATAATGCTGACATAGCCGTCAAGATCAACGCCTACGCACTCTGTAAGGAACGTGAGCGGCGTAAGGCCGCGCACGGCGCCGTATTTTTTATCCTTATCCGTATACTCAAAATCGAAATTCTCCGGCGGAACGCCAAAATTCGCGCAGAGGAAACCGTACATCTCCGAAAGCATCGTTTCCTTCGCCTCATGAAGCTGCTCCACCGTCGCGCCATCTCTGTAAAGCGACTGAATCTGCGATGCGTACAGGGCCATCCGGCGGTTGATCAGCCGGTTCATATTTCCGGTATTGCTGCTCTGGAAGCTTTCCTCCATCGCTTCCTGCGGCACAAGCCCGTACTTCTGAATCACATTGACCAGCATATCCCACTGGCCGCCGTCCTGAATGCCTGTCTGCAGAACCCAGCACAGCACGCGGTCGTCGGTCGGACGGTCCGCGAGAGCGATCAGCGATTCCAGCATAAAATTGATCTTTTCGAATTTGTCCCAAAACGCTACGTAATTCTGTGACAGTTCAAAGCGTTCCAGATTGTACTTCCTGGCGACCGCTTCCCGCAGAACATTCAGTCCCGCGAAAATCCAGCATCGGCCGCTGGATTTCTGGTTCGCCGCCGGCAGCGTTTCAATATCGATGGAAAAATGGTACTGATCCGCGCTCCTGCGGCTGTGCACGCTCGCGATGTCCGCAATGGAATGTTCGGTCAGCGCATGGCCCATCGCCCGCAAAAGCGGATTCTCTTCAAAGGCTTTCCGGTACGCTTCCGTCATCCCGGGACGGACCGGCGAAGCATCCTTCATAATCATGACGCGTTTTCCTCCATATTCTTTAATCGTTCAGCCTGATCGACTGTAATAATATACTCAATCAACTCGTTCAAATCCCCGTCCAGAATCTCCGCAAGCCTGTGCGTCGTCAGCCTGACTCTGTGATCTGTGACCCGCATCTGCGGGAAATTATAGGTCCGGATCTTTTCACTCCTGTCGCCGGTCCCTACCTGATTCCGTCTGTCTGCCGACACCGCCTCCTGCCGCTTCCGGAGTTCCAGATCGTACAGGCGGGACCGCAGCACCGAAAGCGCCTTATCCCGGTTCTTGAGCTGCGACTTCTCATCCTGGCAGCTTACGACGATGCCGGTCGGAATGTGGGTCACGCGCACGGCGGAATCCGTTGTATTTACGCACTGGCCGCCGTTGCCGGAGGCCCGGAACACATCGATGCGGACGTCGTTCATATTCAGTTCGACATCGACCTCCTCCGCTTCCGGGAGAACCGCGACCGTGGCCGTCGAGGTATGAATTCGGCCGCCCGACTCGGTTGCCGGAACGCGTTGGACGCGGTGAACGCCGCTCTCGTATTTCAGCCTGGAATAGGCTCCCCTGCCCTGCACCCGGAAGACGATCTCCTTAAATCCGCCGATTCCGTTTTCACTGCAGCTTACCGTCTCCACACTCCAGCGGCAGCGTTCCGCATAACGGCTGTACATCCGGAACAGTTCGGCGCTGAACAGGGCGGCCTCGTCGCCGCCGGCCCCGGCGCGAATCTCGACGAAAACATTCTTCTCATCGTTCGGGTCTTTGGGAAGCATCAGCAGCTTCAATTCCTTCTCATATTTTTTCATGCGCTCCTGCCCGTCCGCAAGAGTTTCCCGGGCCAGCGCCTTCATTTCTTCGTCGTGTTCTTCCGAAAGGAGCGTCTGACCCTCCGCCGTGTCGCGCTCCGCGTCCCTGTATTTTTGATAGACTTCCATCAGCGGCATCAAGGATGCGTGCTCCTTCATCAGTCTTTGCCATTCCGCCTGGCCGGCAATTACGGAAGGATCGTTCAGCCGCATTCCCAGTTCTTCATAATGACGGGCGAGCTCTTCCATTTTTTCGAACATAAAAACCTCCCCTCCGCCGTCTTCCGGCTCATGAACAGGCACCTCGAAAACGACTCCTTTACCGTTTCCGCTCAAGACCCGGTCTCGCAGCGGACCACGCGGTCATGCCCGGCGTAATCCCTGCGGACCCTGATATTTTTATAATGAAGAGCGTCCAGGAGCGACGGCACGGACTGCCCCTGATCGTAGCCGATTTCAAAATACAGCGTTCCGCCGGGTTTTAGATGGGAAGGCGCGTCTTTCGCGATCCGACGGTAAAAATCAAGCCCGTCCTCGCCGCCAAAAAGCGCTTCCTCCGGCTCAAACCGCACGGTTTCCGGAAGGCGCCGCATCGCCTCCCGGTCGATATACGGCGGATTGGAAACGATGCGGTCGAATCGCGGCTCCGTTTCAAGGGCCTCGAAAAGATCACCCTGATAAAACGCGGCCCGGTCCGATACGCCAAGAAGCCGGGCATTTTGTCTCGCGACCTCGAGCGCCGCGGGGGAATTGTCCGTAGCCGCCGCGCGCAGCTTTTTATTATAGTACAGCAGGCTTTCCGCAATGCAGCCGGACCCGGTGCCGATATCGGCGATCCGTTCTGCCTCCGGACCGATATCCTCGAGTACCCATTCCACAAGGCGCTCCGTATCCTGCCTTGGAATCAGAACCGAAGGGTTTACCTGAAAGGGAAGGCCCATAAATTCTGTTTTCCCAAGAAGATAAGCGAGCGGCTCATGATGGGCAAGCCGTTCCACGGCCCGCTCAAAGCGGCAGGAGTCCTCCGCCTCCATCCGGCGTTCCGGCTCCGTAAGACAGCGGACATAGGGAACGCCGAATCCGTCTTCAAGCAGAATCCGGACCGCCGAATCCGCATCCTCCATCCCGGCATCGCGCAGACGGCGCACACCCTGC
This sequence comes from uncultured Lachnospiraceae bacterium, assembly GCA_964446565.1. GTDB lineage: Bacteria > Bacillota > Clostridia > Lachnospirales > Bianqueaceae > CAYUPA01. The sequence continues at coordinate 1,761 of CAYUPA010000074.1, read as the reverse complement.
AGATACTGTTCACGCAGCGTCCGCGCCGCCATCGGAAGAAAGCTCCCTGTCCAGAACTTTCGTAAAAGAGGCGATCGCCACTTCGAGCTGTCCTTCATCCGGCTCCCGCGTCGTCAGCCTCTGCAGCAGAAGCCCCGGATAGACCAGCGCCGTAAGCAGCCGGGACTGTGATCGGTTCGACAGCTTCAGAATCTCGTAGGAAACGGAAGCAATCACCGGAACCAGTGCCAGCCGGCATAAAATCCGGTACAGGGGGTGCTGCACGTTCACCAGCATGAAAAAGAGGATGCTGAGAAGCATGACGATGAACAAAAAGCTGGTGCCGCAGCGCCTGTTAATACGCGTGCAGCGGGACGCGTTCTCCGGCGTGAGCGCCGCGCCGCTTTCGTAACAGTTTATGGTTTTATGTTCCGCGCCGTGATACTGGAAAACACGCTGTATATCCTTCATTCGGGAAATCGCCAGCACGTAGCCGAGGAAAATGGCCATTCGGATCAGGCCCTCCAGAAGGTTGACGACCCACGATGCCCTGACGACGGTCGCAATCAGACTTGCAAGCAGCGAGGGAATCAGAATGAACATTCCGAGCGCAAGCGCGATCGAAAGGGCCACCGTCCCGATCATCACCGCCTTTTCCGCGGATGAGCCGGCCTCCTTTTTCTGTGTGCCGTCCTCTTTCCGCGCGTCCTCTTTTTTCTGTGTGCTGTCCTTTTTCCGGATGCTTTCTTTTTTCTTCGCGCTGTCCCTTTTCCGCGTGTCCTCTTTCGCTTCTTCGCTGTCCTCCATGCTGATATCGGCCGAATAAGTCAGCGTCTTTACGCCGATATACAGCGATTCGCAGAAATTTACGATTCCCCTGATAAAAGGCAGCCCCAGAAATTTATGCCGCGACGACAGCGATACGTACGGAAAGAGCTCCGTATGGATCGTTCCGTCGGCTTTGCGGACCGCCACGGCGTATTCTTTCGCGCCTTTCATCATAACGCCTTCCAGAACCGCCTGCCCTCCGATATTCAGGCAGGAAGAGGAATCCTTCCCGCTTTTGTTTTGTATGCGTTCGCTTCGCATTGACTATTCAATCCCTTCAGCAAAAAAAGTCTGCAGAAATCCGCCCCGATAAACCGGCAGACTTTTGCAGCCTTTCTCTTCTAAGCAAAACGACCGACTGAAACGGTCGCTTCAGCCGGCTTTTGATCCTGTGATCAGTTATTGCCCAGTCCGTACTTTCGATTGAATTTATCAATCCGTCCGCGGGCCGCGACAGCTTTCTGCGTTCCGGTATAAAACGGATGGCACTTAGAACAGATTTCAACCGTAATCTCCGGCACCGTTGATCCTACCGTAAACTCATTGCCGCAATGGCAATGGACCTTCGCTTCATAATACTTCGGATGAATTCCCTCCTTCATGGCATTCACCCCTTTCCTGGCATATTCGTGCGCTGTTGATTTCCGACCAACAGACACGTCCGCTGCATAAACGCAACGAGTTTAGTATAGCACAGGGAAAAACGATTTACAATCTTTTTTTCGGAATTTTTTCATGGTACAATCAGGATGACACACCGTATTTCACGCTACAATCAGAACAAAATGTCAAATTCAGCAGGAGGTGCCCATGAATCGAATCATCTGGAAGCCCGGAAACATGCTGTATCCCGTCCCCGCCGTTCTGGTCAGCTGCGCGGACAGAAACGGTCGTCCGAACGCACTCACCGTCGCGTGGACAGGAACCCTCTGTTCCGATCCGCCCATGACCTAT
>CAYUPA010000073.1:2016-7629 GCA_964446565.1 uncultured Lachnospiraceae bacterium | reverse complement strand
CGATTTATCCTCGTTTCTCATTCTCAGAATACGCGAAACCACCTTTTTCTTCGGAATACCGGCAGCCAGTTCCAGCTTCTCGGATTTCACCCAGTTCTCAAACTGCGTCAGCCGGTAGGCGCGGGTCCGGTCCGACTCGCACGCGGCGTCGCTGCGGATATCGATCACCGCCGCCGCCTCTTCGAGTACCATTCTGGAAAAATCCGGATTTTCCGTCTTAAAACCGGTATCCGTATCCTCAAAAGCGTCGAACGCGAGCGAACCGAACCCGCCGAAACGCTCCGGGAGTTCCAGCAAATATACATGACGGTTCTGTTTGAAACGGATCCCCGCGCATTCGCCGTAATTGCCGTAATCCCCGCTGCCGCAGATAATACAGACCGGCTCTTTCGTACAATTCAGCCAGTACGGATCCTTTTTGCGGCTGCTGCCGGTACCCTGCATCCGGAAAGAGGAATTTCCGAAATCCGAAAAGAATCCCGCATCGTCAAAAGAGCGGATCTCCGAGAGCATGAGAACGGGAATCCGATACGGATTCTCCTCCCAGTCTTCATAATCCGGCTCTTCCTCCCATTCGGTTTCGAAAAAAGTAAAATCTTCCTCATCCGGGTCCCCGTCCGTACCGGCCGTATCCTCATCCGTGCCGGCCCCGTCCGCCTGCCCGCAAAGATCCGCGTACCCGCCGTCCTCCTCCTGAACGTTATCCTGTTCATTGCAGATGCCCGCGAGATAGCTGACCGCCATCAGGCCGACTTCCTGATTGTCCGCCCGTATCACGACCGTATGCGAGACGGGCCGGTCCGCGTATTTGGCCAACGGTTCAAAAAAGACGGCTCCGTTTTCCAGATCCTCCTCCAGCTGCTTCCCGCCGAATCCCTTTTCTATTTTTAAATACTGAACCAGTTCCCTCCGCCTCTCGCCGAAAAAGCCTTTGCAGATTTCCGGAGCAAGTAAATGGATCTTCTTCATAAAAAAAACACCTCCCCGTTCGTGATACGCTTATCATAAACGGGGAAGGAAATAAAAAAAGGACAATTCTGTCCGTTTTTATACTTTTTTTACCGGCCGCCGCTCCCGGTAGCGCCGCGCGTCCTCCGCGAGTTTCTCTCCGACGTCCCGCACCAGGCGTTCGGGAGCGACCGCGCTGACAATCTCCTGCTGCAGCAGACAGAACGCCTTTACGTTGTCATACTGGGCGTAAGGCAGACGTACGCAAACGTAGGACGAAGAAACGCCGCCGCTTTCCTCCGGTTCATGAACCAGACGCGGGGGAAGCAGCTGGATTTCCGTGCCGAAATAATCGACCACCACGCCGATCACATCGGATCTGCACTCAATCAGACAGCGGCAGAGATCCTTCTCTCCGTAAATGGCCATCATCGGGTAGGTCGTCGTATAGGCTCCGTCCGAAAATTCATATGTCCCTTTTACTTTTTTGAAAAAAGGCCGCAGGGAATCCGGGATTTTTTCTCTCTCCGTATATCGGGACGCGTCGTCCTCCCGGCGGTTAAACTCCGCCTCCATGATCCGGTCCACGCGAAAATGGGAGGGGTTTTCGTGCCCTTTGTGAGTCGCGAGCAAATAATACTCGCCGTCATTCCACAGCAGGGCATAGGGATTCAGCAGGTACGGCTTCCCGGTATTTTTTGGCTTTAATTCGACCGTCCCCGGTTTTTTTTCGCTTGCCCCGTACGCGCCGTAGAGGATCCGGACCTGGATCTGCCGGCTGATCGCCTCATGGAGGCGGTTTACGATCCGCAGCACTCTCGAAGAATCGCCGTCTTTTTTCTTCGCCGGCTTCTCCGGAAGAGGCCGGTCGCTTTCCGCGAACCGGTCGCCGTACGCCAGCGTCTGCTGCCGCGCCGTCAGGTATTCCTTTTCTTTTTGCGACAGATAGCGGTTGCTGGTAATCGTTCCGCAGATCATATCGACGTCGCTCTGATCCAGCAGCGGCTCGAAATAATATCTGGCCTGCGCGCGCGAACCGCCGGGCGTCTTCGCGGAGACTTCCGCCAGCCTTCCGCCCAGGGATAAATACAGATTCTTCTTTAACACCGTATCGTCGATCCGCTTCTGAAGCGCCATCAGCCTCTGCAGCTTTCGAAGAACCGTTTTCTCGGAATGATCGAGCCCCGTCACCGCCGAAAGCGCGTCGCTGATTTTGCGGGCCGAGAGCGGATTCTCTTTCGAGGCGTGCTCTTTCAGCACCCGGATTAAGAGCGGAATTTCCAGCTGTTTTAAAAAGGAGAGATCCTCCGTATAATCCTCGTAATCGGCGCCCTCATTGTTCCTGTCGATTCTGCTTTTCATAATTTTAACTCGCGGATCTTTTGCACCGCGGAAACATTCTTCTGCTTATCATCCTCTGACAGTTCCCCGTACGGTTTCAGAAGGGAGTGGATCCTTTGCCGTTCATCCTTGGACTTTCCGTTTGCGGGAACGCCGTATTTCCAGTAATTCAGATAATGGAACCGGCACCACCGGTTATGCTCCAGTTCCGCGAACGTGTCGATATTCCACGAAGGATTCCGCTCCATCACTTCCTTCAGCACACGCCGGTAATCCGCCGCCGAAATATTGGACCATTTCAGAAAGCCGGATAACGCTCCCCAGTCCGCCTGGCCGCCATATTCCTCGGCATAGGCCCGGTTCATTTCCTTCGCTTCCTCAATCAGCTTCTCCTGCCGGATCCACTCGTCCGTATAGATTTCCGCGTCGCGTCCGAAAGCGGTAACGGCCCCGGCGGCAAGAATATCGCCGATATCCCCTTCATGCCGCGAGAAATAATACAGTTCCGCGTTCCGCGCGCATACCGCCGCCGTCTGGAAATCGGAAGCCGGCATTTCCTCCGTCATAATGACAATGTCGGCGTCCGACAGTTCCCTCCACGCGTCCTCGCTTCCGCCGGGGAGGAAGCGGATCTCATCCCCGTTCATGAGCGGAAGTTCGGGATGCTTGATCCGGAAACCGTCACAGCCGGCCATGATATAGCAAAGGTGCTGTTTAGGCGAATACAGATTCAGCAGCAGCCCATAGCTGAGAATGTGTTCCGCGAGCGCCCCGTTTCCCCATATGACAATTTTCACGGGATCGTCCCCGTACCGCTCCCAAACCCGGATTTTCTTCCACAGCAGCCGGGAAATCGTTCCGCTGATGTCAAAATAGCTGATATCGGCGTTCTCTTTCATGAGGCCGAGTTCCATCTCATGCAGGCCGATGTAAACCTTCCGGCCTTTTAATTCCTCACGGTGTTTATCGTAAAAATCGAAACTGTCCGCATCATGCTCCATTAAGATAATGTGCGATTTCGCGGAGTGTTTGATTTCCGATCCGTAGATTTTCCTGACGTTGCTCCCGAACAGTATTCGTATGTCCGAATCCGTGTAAACCGCAACGCTGTCATGGAAAAGACATCCCACGCGCCACCGGAAATATACCATCAGTTTCGTAAAGGCGTACAGAAGCGCGGTGGCCGTCGTGAGAGGCGCCGCCCATCTCGCGATCTCAATCAGAATGTTATACGCGTCGGACACGGGATTCATCACATACAGACAGACCGCCGAATACAATGCGTCCGTAAGCATTTCTCCGGCGGCCAGATAACCCGTTGCGCCTGCCGCAAACGGCAGGAAGAAAAAGACAATTTTAAATTTCTTTAATCTCTTCCTCATCTTCCTCTGTTTCACAATCAATCTATTTTATCTTGCTCCAGGCATCCATAATGCCCTTGTTATCTCTCGTATCGAACCCTTTTTCTCCGGCCTCATATTTCCTTAAGACTTCGCCAATCGTCATATTCTCATCCAAAGTCTCAAAAATGCCGCTGTTTTCGCCTAAACGTCCGCTTTTCACTCTTCCGTCATCCGTCAAGTAACTCGCCGGCATATCTTCCCTCTTCAGCGCCTTTCTGGAATTGGAAGTCCAGGTATACCAGCTCGCGCCGATTTTCGGATCATCCACGTCAACTTTTGAAGAGACCGCGTAGGTACAGTAATTGTATTTGGCAAGGTTCCGAATTGCCCCTTCCTTGCCCGGATCCTCGTCACATCCCCGAAGCAGGGAGGCCATCAAATAATCGAACGACTGTTTTTTGGAATGATCCCGTGCTTCTCTGAGTTTGAATACAAAATCAATATCCTCGCAATACCGCGCAAACTCTTTCAGAGTGGTTTCTTCAGAGACCACCACATCTGGCGGATTGGGAACCTTTGGCGTCGTGCCATTCACCGGTGGTTTGAGATCAACTGGCGTCGTGTCATTCTCTAATGGTTTGGGAACCACTGGCACCGTGTCATTTACTTTTGTAAATACCTTCTCACCGAATTCCTTCCTTATCGTATCAACAATATCTGCCAAATCACCGTTCGGTTCATATGTGTTTTTAATTTTATCTATATATGTTAATAAATCAGTTGCAATGTCTTCACAGGCACCTTTTTTCAACGGCTCTTCCTTATTATAAACATATCGTCCATTTGGTAATATCTCTCTTTGTACGAGTTCATCAAACAATTTATCAAACTCTTTTTTTTCTTTGGCCAAATCTCCCTTTTTGGAAGGGTCCAATCCTGTACTCTCATCTATTTCTTCATCAGAAAGTTCCTCCTCTGCAAGCCCTTCCAAATAAATCGGAATAACACGTTTGTCTTTTCGGGCAGCGCGTGTTTGACTGAACATTAATTCCATGATCGTAGCATAACTCGTTCGATATTCCTTGTCTATGAACGCTAAAACTCCTTTGCACTTCATAGGTTCCATATTTTTTTTTAACTGCGTCAGCCAAGAGTCTGGATTTTTATCAAAACTTCCATCATAATACACGTTTAGTCCATAATCCTTTACCAGGCGGTACACGATGTCAGTGAGTACTGTTTCCCAGTCGTCACTCTTATAACTTATAAAGACATAATTCTTGTTTCCGTCCGCATCACACAAATTATTTTTAAGTTCCTTCACAATGTCATTATTTTTTCGCCTCTTCTGTTCTTCATCCGTCATTTCAATTTCCTCCTCATTATATTTTTATCTTTTATTTCCATGCCATTCTTATACAACACTCCCGCGGCTCCATACCGCGCATTTCCGTCAGTCAGCATACCGATAAATCCGCAAACCGTCAAATTCCTTTAATAATCCGACCATATGATTCATCGGCTCCGTATCCTTATTCTTATCGTCCCGAGTGAGACGGTTATAATTCTTTTCCACCGCTTTCATCGGAATTTCTTCCCCCGTGTAGCAATATTCCGGAATCATATCCCAGTGTTTGCGAAGCAGATCCCGTTTATTTTTAACCGCCGCCTTAACCGCTGCCTTGAACGCAGCGGAATCCTTGGAATCCGTCTCCGTAATTACGGTTTCCTTCATTACGATCGTCTCCAGTTTCTTCTTGCTGATATATTCCCAGCCCATTTCATAATGCTCTTCCAGCCATCTCTTATGTTCCAGAGGTCCTATCTTCTTCAGTTCGTCAACCGTAAAACTTTCCAGCATCGGAAAATCGACATTTCTGTTCGTATAGAAGGCGCCGATCTCATTCAGATATTTCGCAAAGGCTTTCGCCTGATTGATATTGGAAAGCTTATATTCAAGGGACAATCCCCGGAAAGTCTC
>CAYUPA010000073.1:0-1916 GCA_964446565.1 uncultured Lachnospiraceae bacterium | reverse complement strand
TCACTTCCAGCCTAAGCCGCGTCAGATCCACGATCCGCTCAATATCAGCCTGAAATGCGCACACTTCTTCAGTCGAACCGTCGGTACGGGTGATACTTTCCTTCTGATACATGGAAGAATAAGCCTTCAGCTTCGGGCAGCTGCCCCTGTGATCGCCGCACCACTTGGAATACTTTTCCTTATATTGTGTGATTTTATCATTTTCCGCCGGGTCATAGAAATACGTGATCCGAAAAACGTTATCGGCGGACAGATCCGGCTCCGCGTCCATCGGGTGCAGTTCATGTTTGGAATTTCTGCCGTAAGCCGTGCGGTCCCAGCACTGCAGTTCATCGCAGAGCATCAGCAAATACGCCAGCGGGTGCAGATTCATGTCAAGCGGGATATTGCATTTCGGATCCTTATAGTATGCCACGCAGAATTTATACAGACTGTTATGCAGAAGGATCGCCGTCAGGGCGTCAACGTGCTCCTGTTCCAGGGTAAGCTTTAAATCGCAGAACAATTTTCTGAACAGGATCAGCGCGCTGAAATACGCGTGATCCATAAAAAACCCGAACCGGTTCGGCTCCGTCGGTTTGCTTCTTAAGAAATCCAGCATTTCCGCTTCGGAAAAATAGTATTTTTTCCCAAGTTTCCGGTGCAGATCATACGTGAACAGTTCATCGGCCGTGGTAATGGAATGGTTCTCATCGAGACCGAGTATCTCGCCTATGTGCCTCTGCATGGCCTTATCCAGCTTCCGAAACGAATCCAGTTCCCTGTAAATCACATAGGGCCGGTCGCTCCGCTTGTCCCCATCCACCTCGAAATAGGAAGAAACCTGTTCGAAAGGCAATTCAAAGGGATAACCGATATCGTGGAACAAAGCGGTCATTCCCCAGAATTTCAGAAAATGGCAGGCTTCCTCCCGATCATTACGGATCCCCCGTTCCGCGTAAAACTTCCCGTAAGCATTCCGGAACTCGGAACTGGACACGAAAACACCCAGTCCAAGGCAGAAGACATAGACCGAATGGGAGTAATGGTCCCTGTGCTTCATCAGCAGACCGCTGCCATTCGCCTCATACTCGGACAGCAGTTCGATCATCCTGCGCGTTTTCTCGTAATCGCCGACAAACATCTCCAGATAGCAGAAATACACGTCGAATGCGTCTTCTTTCTTTCCGCTGTCCAGAAACCGGATCAGGGCTTTTTCCATGCAGAGCCTGTCTATGTCCATCTGCATATTATAAGGGATCTGCCCTTTCTCAAGACTTGTCCCCAGATAGATCCCTTCCTTCTTCTCCTTCTCCTCCATCGCCGGATCAAAGCGGAGATCCTCGCAATACTCCCTGATAAATTTCTTTACGGCCCGCTGCAGGGAACCGGAAGTTCCCGTATCACCGGAATTGGTTAACTTCGTATATCCCATCTTTTTTCTCCCGTTTTTCAGATTTTCTTAAAGGAAAGTCTAATCGGTAACGCAAAAAATGTCAACATTTCCCCCGGAATTATTTTCTTTTTCACGTTTTCCTTAACGAATCAAAATCCGCATAAAATCAACAGATTGTAAACACCCATTGTCATGCTGATCAATCCAAAGACCTTCCCCGACGATGCCGCTTTTGACAACGTCGATATCCATAAAGCATTGCTTTCCGGCAACATCTTCGGCCGTCTTCCGGATGGAACTGCAATAATCTTTGACAATGCACCGGGATAAATGCAAAGACGGAAAATACCGTCGTGTCTGCCATTGCGATGATCCCTGCCCGAATGAATGCAATGTCTCCGGGCAAATACCATTCACCCTCGGAAAGCGTAATGAAGTCTCTATGTATATTTTGCTTTCGCCATCAGTCCATATCGTCACTTCAGTGCATTTACTTCGGAAAGCGGAAGACCGATCGCACGGGCAACTACATCCGCCGGCA
>CAYUPA010000072.1:5223-7694 GCA_964446565.1 uncultured Lachnospiraceae bacterium | reverse complement strand
AGACCGCCCGAGGCTAAAACCGGCATGTTTTTGCGCAGCCCGTCCTCCGATCCCTTGTCAATGATGAACGTGTTGTACCAGTTGCTGCCGGAAAGGCCTACGACCTGCGCCCCGGTCTTCGGATAGGTCTCATACTCCCTGTCAAGATCGTAGAGCGCCTCGATCTCGTCGAGTTTGGCGACGTCACTGCGCAGCGTCGCGTTTTCAAATACGTAAAGTTCAAGCTGCTCCGTAAGCTCCTGATTCTCCGCCTCGAGCGACCGGACCCGTTTTACCGTCGTGAACAGATCGGAGAAAAAATCATCCACGGCGATATAGGCCTTTTGAAACGGCGCCGCGATTTTCCCATACAGGGTATGCAGAACGGGAATCCGCTGTCCCAGCACGGCGGTGAACAGAATACAGAAAAGGCAAAGCGCCGTCACGCCGAAAATGCGATGTTTCGTCGTGATCGTAACCGGAACCCGGTCCTGAATATTCTGCAGCGGGTCCAGGCTGAAAGTAAAGCGGCCCCTGCGCCGAATGGGCTTTCTTCGTATTTTTTTCATTCTGCTCACCTTGATTTCTCTCTATTTTAACAGGCCGGAAAAGATTGACGACCATTCCTCCGGCCTTCGCATGACTTTCTGAATGCCGAGAATCACCGCGTCCGGCGCGTTCGGGGCGACATGGATCGCAATCTTCATCTTTTCTTTCAAAAGCGCGTCCATACCCTTCATCTGCGCCGCCCCGCCCGTGAGCGTAATGCCGTGTTCCAGCAGGTCGGACGAAACGTCCGGCGGCATGCTTTCAAGCACCTGATAGACGCAGGAGACGATCTGCGTCACGGGCTGGATCGCTTCCAGAATCTCTTCGATATGAAGGCTGACCTCGGCCGGCAGCCCGGTTCGGAGACTGCGCCCGGTTACTGCCATCTGGTCCAGGTTCATGCCGTAGCTTCCGGGCAGCACCGTTCCAATCTGAATTTTTACGCGTTCCGCGGTAGCCTCGCCGATCAGGATGCCGTACTCCTTTTGAATCCACTCCTGAATCAGGCGGTCCATTTCCTGTCCGCCCTTACGGATATAGCCGGAGCCGATGATGCCGCCGAGCGAGAAAACCGCCGCCTGCGTGCTGCCGGCGCCGATGTTGATCACCATGGAGCCTGTAGGCTCGAGCACAGGAAGTCCGGCGCCGATGGCGGAGGCCAGAAGCTCATCGATGAAATACAGCCCCTTCTCGTTGAATCCGGCCTGCACGCAGAGGTCCCGGATGGCCTTGCGTTCAATCGCGCTGATTCCGTGCGGCAGGCCCATCAGAAGGTCCGGATGCAGAAAGAAGCTGAGCGCCTGATACCGGCGGATCAGAAAGGACAGGGCTTCTTTTACCGTGGCGTAATCATGAATTTCGCCGTTTTCCTTCATGAAATATTTCGCGAAGCGTTCCGGATCGTTTTCAATGACGGTAAGAGCTCGCTGTCCGATCGCCGCGACCGTTTCATCCGTCCGGCTGAAGGCGACGACGGACGGCTCCCTCAAAATTCCGCGTCCGGGGATACAGACCCGCAGGCCGGCTGTTCCGAGATCGATGCCAAAATCTTTAGATCCAATCATCCCATGACTCCTGTGAGAATGTAGTGTTCCCGCATTGAATAATACGTTCCTTCTCCGATGACGATATGGTCCAGCACCGGAATGTCCATCAGTTCGCCGCATTCGACGAGGCGCTTCGTCGCCCGGATATCCGCGGGACTCGGCGTCGGATCGCCGCTTGGGTGATTGTGCAGCACAATGAGATGCACAGCCTGATATTCCATCGCCGAGGAAAAGATGTCCCTCGGGCTGAAAAGCGCCTGACTCACGCTTCCGACCGCGATATCCTGCTCCGCGATATAGCGGTTCCTGTTGTCAAGAAAAACGATCCGGACCGTTTCCCGCGGCAGACGGCGCATGGACTCCATATAGACCGCCGCGATGGATTCCGGGTTCTCCGCGTGGAAGCGCTCCATGGCCTTGGCGGCGGCAATCCGGTTCGAGAGTTCCAGCATCGCCTTAAGCTGGATCGCCTTCACCCGGCCGATTCCGGGAATTTCCATCAGCTTCGGAATGCTCATGCACAGGAGAGCGACCAGCGGCGTCGTTGCCGAATGGTTATCGGCCTGCGCCAGCATCCGGCAGGCCATCTCCGTAACCCTCTCCTTCGGCGTGCCGGTCCGCAGCAGAATAGAGAGAAGCTCGGCGTCGGACAAGGCGGACGCGCCCCGCTTCTCCAGTTTTTCATAGGGACGCTCCTCCGCCGGCAGCGCCCGCATCGTTAATTTTGAAACTGCCATTCGCACCATCCTTCCTTTTTCAATCCGGATGCTGCTGTCTGTCAAACAAAACAAAATAATATCAAATTTGAAGAACGATCGTCTTCCCGGACGGCGGCAGCTCGCGAAGCCGGACGCCCGCCATCCGGAACATCCGCTTGGAGGCGATAACCTCCATCGT
>CAYUPA010000072.1:0-5213 GCA_964446565.1 uncultured Lachnospiraceae bacterium | reverse complement strand
ATTTGTCGCTTTGATACACGACCTCCCGAATCCCGGCCTGAATGATCGCTTTCGCGCAGTTATTGCAGGGAAACAGCGAAACATAAATGGAGGCTCCCTTAAGCGACGAGCCGTTGTGGTTCAGGATCGCGTTCAGTTCGGCGTGGCAGACATAGGGATATTTGGTATCCAGCGGGCTGTCCGCCTCGCGTTCCCAGGGAAGCTCGTCGTCGCTGCAGCCGGTCGGCATTCCGTTATAGCCCATCGACAGAATATGATGGTCGGGGCTGACGATACAGGCGCCGACCTGCGTGCCCGGGTCCTTGCTCCTCCGTCCCGAAAGCAGCGCGACGCCCATAAAATAATCGTCCCACGAAATATAATCCGCGCGTTTCATTATAGCCTCCGTTCGCTTCGTCTCAGACCGCGTGAATGACATGAACCGGACATTTCTCCACGCAGACGCCGCAGCCGCTGCAGCGGTCCGGGTCGATCTTCGCTAGCCCCGCGTTCATTTGAATCGCGCCGTTCGGACAGCTGCGGGCGCAGAGCGAGCAGCCGATGCAGCCGGCCTCGCAGACCGCTTTTACATCCTTGCCGCGCTCCGGGTTCGCACAGACGACATGAACCGTCTGCGATGCAGGAACAAGCTCGATGAGATGCTTCGGGCAGGCCTTTATGCAGGCTCCGCATGCGACGCAGCGATCCGGATCGATATGGGCGACCCCCTTTTGCATGGTGATAGCGTCAAACGCGCAGGCCTGTGCGCAGCTTCCGAAACCCAGACAGCCGTAAACGCAGGATTTGGGGCCGCCGCCCGGCAGAACCGCCGCTTCAGGGCAGCCCTGAATCCCCGCGTACCGGTACTTTTCGGCCGCGATCCCTTCGATGCCGCAGCATTTTACGAACGCGGTCATCTTTTCCGTCTTCGCGGCTTCTACGCCTAAGATAGCGGCGACCTGCGCCGTGACCGTCTCGCCGCCGACCGGACAGGACCCGGGCTTTGCGGACCCCTCGGCCAGCGCCTTTGCGTACGCATCGCACCCTGTAAATCCGCAGCCGCCGCAGTTCGCCCCCGGAAGGGCCTCCCGCAGTTTGGGAATCAGGGGGTTGACTTCCACGTGGAACTTCCTGGACGCGAAGCCCAGTACGATTCCGAATACAAGGCCCGGCGCGCCAAGGATTAAAAACGGATACAGAATCCCTGTTATCATTGCGGAAGTCCCTCCCCTAAATCAATCCCTGAAAACCGAGAAACGCGATCGCCATAAGGCCCGCCGCGATCAGCGCGATCGGAAAGCCCTGAAACGCGCTCAGAATCCTGTTGTGTTCGATGCGCTCACGGATTCCCGCGAACAGAACCATGACCATCGTAAAGCCGACGGCGGCGGAAAAGCCGTTGAGAACGCTCTCCCACAGAGAATAGCCTTCCTGCATGTTGAGCACCGCGACGCCGAGAACGGCGCAGTTCGTTGTGATCAGCGGCAGATAAATGCCAAGCGCCGAATACAGCGTGGCGCTCACCTTTTGAATGACCATTTCAACAAACTGCACGAGCGATGCGATGACAAGAATAAAGGCGATCGTATACAGGTACTCCATGTGGAGCGGCACGAGAATCCAGCTGTAGACCATATAGGAAAAGGCCGAGGCCATCGTCATGACAAAGGTGACCGCCACGCCCATGCCGACCGCCGTATCGAGTTTCCGGGATACGCCGAGAAACGGACAGCAGCCGAGAAAGCGGGACATTAGAAAATTGTTGACGAATACGGAGCTGATGATAATAAACAGGAACCGCGGCATCGTCATGCCCCTTTCTTTTTCGCGCTCGCGGAGCGGAAATGGTTAAAGACCGCGAGGATGGTCCCGAAGACAAAGAACGCGCCTGGCGCCATGATCATGATCGTGGCCGGCTGGAAGGATTCCGGCGTTACCTTGATGTTGAAGATTGTGCCGGCGCCCAGCAGTTCGCGGATTATCCCGAGAATGACGAGAGCCATCGTAAAGCCGAGTCCCATGCCAAGGCCGTCCATCAGGGAGTCGAGCGGCCCGTGCTTGCCGGCATAGGCCTCCGCCCTGCCGAGTATGATGCAGTTTACAACAATCAGCGGAATGAACAGACCAAGAGCCTGATAAATGGTATCGTAGAAAAACCCCTGCAAAAGGAAATCGATGATCGTGACAAACGTCGCGATGACTACGATATAGGCCGGAATACGGATTTTATCCGGAATGAATTTGCGGATCAGGGAAATCACCAGATTCGACCCCATCAGGACCGCCGTGACGGAAAGCCCCATGCCGAGGCCGTTGATCGCGGACGTGGTGACCGCAAGCGTCGGGCAGGTGCCGAGCACTTGAACGAGGGTCGGGTTTTCGGTGATGATGCCGCGCTTCAAATGGGAACCGAGGCTTGCCATTATTCTCCCTCCTTCAGATATTGATTGTAAAACTGTATGCCTTCGTTGACGGCGGACGTCACGGCGCGGGAGGTGATCGTCGCGCCGGAAATCGCTTCGATTTCATTTTCGGAAGACGCCGCCTGCTTTGTTACCGTAAGGTCCCCGGAAGCGGCCTTGCCCTGAAACTGGTCCTTGAAGGACGGGTCGGACGCCCTTTGCCCAAGGCCGGCCGTTTCCGAGGAGGAGATGATGGAGATCGCGCAAAGCGTCCCTTCCCGGCTGATGCCAAGGGCGATTTCGATTGTACCGCCGTAGCCGGTCCCTTCGACCTTTAAGGCGTAGCCCGCCTTTTCATCCTCATACGCCTCGATTACGGACTCGGAAGCGCCGTCCGGAATTTCTACCGGATTCAGGTTCGAGGCGCCCGGCAGAACGGACATGTAGGCGGCCTGATTGACCGCTTCTTTTTTCTCCGCGATGATGTCCTTCGTGCCTTCGTAGGCAAATCCGAGCAGGATACCGGAGAGGGCCGTGATCAGAAAAAGTACCAGCCCGAGGCGGAGCATCCCGTTTTTTTCAGGCATGTTTTTTCACCTCCCCGAAGCGTTTCGGCGCCGTAAACCGGTCGATCAGCGGAACGCAGAGATTCATGAGGAGAATCGAAAACGAAACGCCCTCCGGATACCCGCCGAACTTCCGGATAACCGCCGTAAGAATGCCGCAGCCGATCCCCATGATCAGCTGCCCTTTTACCGTCATCGGCGAGGTTGTGTAATCGGTCGCCATGAAGATCGCGCCGAGCATCAGACCGCCGCAGAAAATCTCGTAGAATCCGTTGCCGCCGAACGCATAGGTCAGCAGCATCACGGTCAGAATATACGAGAGGGGAATCGTACAGGTAATCACCCTGCGGCACACCAGATAGGCGCCGCCTAAAAGGAGAAGCAGCGAAGAGGTTTCGCCAATCGATCCCGGAATCGTGCCAAGGAAGACGGACGCAAGACCGGGCAGCGTCCCCTCCCCCATCTTGAGGACGGACAGGGGCGTCGCCGCGGAAACGCCGTCAACCGTAAACTTCGTCATAATGCCCGACCAGGCGACCAGAAGGAAACAGCGACCCGCGAGCGCCGGGTTGACGAAGTTCTGCCCAATGCCGCCGAAAATCTGTTTCGCGAAAATGATCGCAAAGGCGGAGCCGATGAGCGGAATCCACCACGGCACGTCGGGCGGCAGATTCATCGCGAGGAGAAGCCCTGTCACAACCGCGCTCAAATCCCCGATCGTAACCGGCTGTTTCGTCGCTTTCTCCCACAGATATTCGGCGAGGACCGCCGCGCCGACGCTTATGATTGTAATCAGAAGCGCGTCAATGCCGAAATAGACCACCCCGAAAATCAGGGACGGCAGAAGCGCGATAATGACGTCGCGCATAATCGTACGCGTCGAATACGCCGCGTGAAAATGCGGCGCAGGCGACGCATAGACCCATTGACTGGTATTTTCCATCCGATTCCCGCCTCCTATGCTTCTTTCTTCCTGCGCGAGGCCGCGACGGCGGCTTTGCCGGTTTTGCAGGTCTGCGTAAGCTGTCTTCGCGCCGGACAGGCGTAGGCGCAGGACCCGCACTCGATGCAGTCCATGCCGCCGTGCTTTACGAAGCCGTCCCAGTCCCTGCGCAGCACAATCTGGTTAAGCTCATACGGGAGAAGGCGCATCGGACAGGCGCGGACGCATTTTCCGCAGCGAATGCACGGGCCCTCCGGCACAGGAAGACTGTCTTTCTCCGTGAAAAAAAGCAGCGAGGAAGTTCCCTTTACGACGGGAACATCCAGCGAGAACAGCGCCTGCCCCATCATCGGGCCGCCGTGCAGCTGTATGCGCGGCGGTTCCGTAAAACCGCCCGCCGCCTCGACGAGCTCCGCGATGCTGGTGCCGATCCGGACGCGGAAGTTGCCGGGATTGCTGACAGCGCTGCCGGCGACGGTCACGATGCGGCGCATCAGAGGACGGCCCTGCGTGACGGCGCGGTAGATCGCGACGATGGTGTCGATATTGTGAACGATGGCCCCGACGTCTGCGGGAAGGCCGCCTGAGGGCACCTCGCGGTTAAGCACCGCCTTGATCAGCATCTTCTCGCCGCCCTGCGGATATTTCGTTGCAAGAGACACGATTTCGACGTTGGGCACCCCGTGGTCCGCGATATACCTGCGCAGCGTCTCCTGCGCCGCCTGCTTGTTGGTTTCGACGGCGATATAGCCCTTCGCCTCCGGGAACAGATGAAGGACGATCTGAAGGCCGCCGATCACCCGCTGCGGGTCCTCGAGCATGACGCGGTAGTCCGACGTCAGAAACGGTTCACATTCCGATCCGTTCAAAATGATGGCGTCGATCTTCTTATCGGGGCCGGGGGACAGCTTTACATGCGTCGGAAAGCCCGCGCCGCCCATGCCGACAATGCCGGCGTTCTGGATCATCTGCAGGATCTCGTCCCGCGAGAGCGCAAGATAATCCTTTCCCGTTTCAAGGCCCGGCGCGTTCGTGTACCGGTGGTCGTTTTCAATGACGACCGACAACACCTTCTGCCCGTTCGGATGCAGCATTGGTTTCACATCCAGCACGGTCCCGGACACAGCGGAATAAATCGGAGCCGATACATATCCGCCGGCCTCCCCGATGAGTTCGCCGCGCAGCACCGGATCGCCCTTCTTCACGACCGGCCTGCAGGGCGCGCCGATGTGCTGCTGCATCGGATATACAAGAGGCTTCTGCGGATCGAGATAATCCTGAATCGGTTTGTTCTCCGTGAACTGCTTGCTGTCGTCCGGGTGG
>CAYUPA010000071.1:6074-7772 GCA_964446565.1 uncultured Lachnospiraceae bacterium | reverse complement strand
ATCCTTTCTGTGCCCATCGCGGAAGTGCTGTCTTTGTCGGCATTCCCCACGCAAGCCTGCCGCCGTCTTTACCGGTTTCCTCCACGCGGTATGCTCCTGCTTTTTACCGGTTTCCTCCAAGCAGCATGCCTCTGACTTTCATCGGCAGCCCAAAGAGGTTGATGAAGCCCTCTGCGTCCTTATGATCGTACAGTTCGCCGGTCGTGAAGCTCGCGATGCTTTCGCTGTAGAGCGAATACGGAGAGGATGTTCCGGCCGGAATGACGTTGCCCTTGTACAGCGTCAGCCTGACCGTGCCGGTCATCACCGCGTTCACGGAATCGGCGAAGGCGGACAGCGCTTCGCGAAGCGGCGTAAACCATTCACCAGAGTACACAAGCTCCGCGAATTTGATCGCGGTCTGCTGTGAATAGGCGTAGGTTTCTTTATCCAGACACATGTGCGCAAGCTGTTCGTGCGCGGTGAAGAGAATCGTTCCCCCCGGGGTCTCGTAAACGCCGCGGGATTTCATGCCGACGACGCGGTTTTCCAGAATGTCGACGATGCCGATGCCGTTTTTGCCGCCAAGCTCGTTTAACCGGGTGAGCAGAGCCACGGGGTCCAGTTTTTCGCCGTTTACGGCGGTCGGAACTCCCTTTTCAAAATCAAGGGAAATCGTTGTGGCCTCATCCGGGGCCTTCTGCGGCGAAACGCTCAGCTTAAGCAGGCGGTCGTAATCCGGCGCCTGTCCCGGATTCTCGAGGTCCAGCCCTTCGTGGCTGATATGCCAGATATTGCGGTCGCGGCTGTAGCTGTCGCCTTTCTTAACCGGACACTCGATGCCGCGGACCCGGCAGAATTCCATTTCGTCCTCGCGGGATTTCATATCCCAGATGCGCCACGGCGCGATGATTTTCAAGTCCGGCGCGAGCGCCTTAAGCGTCAGTTCAAAGCGCACCTGGTCGTTGCCCTTGCCCGTGCAGCCGTGGCAGATCGTGGACGCGCCTTCCTCGCGGGCAACGTCGACAAGAACTTTGGCGATCAGCGGACGGGCCATCGAAGTGCCCAGCATATAGGAAGATTCGTATACGGCGCCGGCTTTCAGCGTCGGATAAATATAATCGGTAATAAATTCCTCCGTTACGTTTTTCAGATAGAATTTGGCGGCGCCGGCCTTAAGCGCGCGGGCCTCAAGCCCTTCCGTTTCGCTGCCCTGTCCGACGTCGACGCAGACGGCGATAACATCATAATCGTAGTTTTCCCTGAGCCAGGGAATAATGACGGTGGTGTCCAGACCGCCGGAATACGCAAGTACAACCTTTTCCTTCTCCATGGAATAAGAACCTCCTTCGTCAATTTGCCTGATAATTATACAACTGAAGTTATAAAAATACAATAGGGTTTGTGAAAATTTATCCTTGTCAAAATAAACAAAAACATCTATAATGTTTCTATTCGAGAAAAATGAATTTGCTCAAATATGAATAAAAATACGGTTTCAGTATAAAAACGTATTTTTATTCAACCGCATGAAAACGTGCATGTTTTCAGCAACCGCGTGAAGCGTGCAATTGCGTGAAGCGTGCAATTGCAGAAAGCGTGCAATCGCCCAGTACACACTCGCTCAGGACGCGCGCAGCCGCCGGGAGGCAAAGCCGCACGGCGCCTGAGGGCAGCGCCCGTTCCCGCGCCGGGCCGCGAAGGAGGATGCAAATGAAC
>CAYUPA010000071.1:0-5974 GCA_964446565.1 uncultured Lachnospiraceae bacterium | reverse complement strand
GCCTGAGGGCAGCGCCCGTTCCCGCGCCGGGCCGCGAAGGAGGATGCAAATGAACCTGAAAGGACGACATTTTTTAACGCTGAAGGATTTCTCACCGGAGGAAATTACATATTTGCTGGACCTGTCCGCGGATTTCAAAGAAAAGAAAAAGCGGCGGATTCCGGTCGACACGTTTCGCGGACGGAATATCGTTTTGATATTTGAGAAGACCAGCACGAGGACGCGCTGCTCCTTCGAGGTGGCGGCCCATGATCTTGGAATCGGCGTCACGTATCTGGACCCGAAGAGCTCGCAGATCGGCTCCAAGGAAAGCCTTGAAGACACGGCGCGGGTGCTGGGGCGCTGGTACGACGGCATCGAGTACCGCGGCTACGGGCAGCATATTGTGGAGACCCTCGCGAAATACGCGGGCGTTCCGGTCTGGAACGGACTGACGAACGAATATCACCCAACGCAGGTTCTGGCGGATTGTCTGACGATTCGGGAACATTTCGGAAGGCTGAAAGGCATCCGGCTGACCTACATGGGCGATGCGCGCTATAACATGGGCAACTCGCTGATGATCGCCTGCGCCAAGATGGGGATGCGGTTTACGGCCTGTACCAGCAGGAAATATTTTCCGAATCCGGAGCTTGTCCGGTACTGTGAGAGCATCGCGCAGGTGTCCGGCGCGACGATAGACCTGACCGAGGATGTTCAGGAGGGCACGCGGGGCGCCGATGTTCTGTATACGGACGTGTGGGTTTCCATGGGTGAGCCGGACGGGATCTGGGCGGAACGGATATCCGATCTCACGCCCTACAAGGTGACGGAGAGCGTGATGGAAAACGCGGGCCGGTCCGCCGTTTTCATGCACTGTCTGCCGTCTTTTCATGACCGCAAGACGGAAATCGGCCAGGGCATCTATGAAAAATACGGCATCGAGGATATGGAAGTGACGGACGCGGTATTCGAGGGGCCGCAGTCCCTCGTTTTTGACGAGGCGGAAAACAGGATGCACACGATTAAGGCCGTCATCGCCGCCACGCTCGCCGAATGAGAGAAAGGAAAAAGAAGATGAAAACGACAGGCGGAGGCGTCTGCGCGCCGCAAGGGTTTTCCGCGGCCGGGGTCCACGCGGGACTTAAAAAGAACGGGAAAAAAGATATGGCGCTGATTTACAGCCGGCTTCCGGCTGTGAGCGCGGGCGTCTATACGACGAACGTCGTAAAGGCCTGGTGCGTGCGCCGCAATCAGGAAATCACGGCAAAGGACAGACCGGTGCGCGCTGTCATCGTCAACAGCGGCTGCGCGAACGCCTGCACGGGCGAGGAAGGAGAGCGGAATAATATCCTGACGGCGGAGAAAACCGCGGCCCTGCTCGGCGTTCAGGCTGACGAGGTCCTCACCGGGTCGACCGGCGTGATTGGGCGGCAACTGCCGGTGGATACGATGATTCACGGCGCGTCGCTTCTTACGGAGGCGCTTACGGATGGGGACGCGGCGGCGCTCGACGCGGCGTCCGCGATTATGACAACGGATACAAAGGCGAAAACGACGGCGCGGTCCGTCAGGATCGGCGGTACGGAGGTCCGCATCGGCGCGATGGTCAAAGGGTCCGGGATGATTCATCCGAACATGGCGACGATGCTGTGCTACATCACGACGGACGTCTCGATTGCAAAGCCCCTTCTGCAAAAAGCCCTGAAAGACGCGATTGTGCCCAGCTTTAATATGATTTCGGTCGACGGGGACACCTCGACGAACGATATGGCGGTCATGATGGCGAACGGAGCCGCCTGTAATCCGATGATCGAGACGGAGGACGCGGACTATGCCGTTTTTGCGGAGGCGGTGCGGGACATTACGCTCGAACTTGCCAGGGAGATGGTCCGGGACGGCGAAGGCGCGACGAAGCTGATCGAGGTGCGCGTTCACGGGGCCGCGACGCATCAGGACGCGGTGAAGATGGCGAAATCGGTCATTACGTCGGAACTTGTTAAAACCATGTTCTTCGGCGAGGACGCCAATTTTGGCCGGATCGCCTGCGCGGCGGGATATTCCGGGGTCCGCTTCGACCCCGCGCGGATGTCGATCCGCTTTATAAGCAAGGCGGGCGAAATCAGTATGCTCGAGGACGGAACGGCGCTTCCTTTCGATGAAGAGAAAGCGCTTGCCATTATGCGGGAAGAGGAAATCACCGTTGATATCGGGATTCGGGAAGGCGAGGCGGAGGCCGTCGCCTGGGGGAGCGATCTCAGTCACGAGTATGTCTCCATCAATGGGGATTACCGTTCCTGACAGGGAATGAAAAGCGGGAGAAAAGGTCATGCGAAATCATCAAAATTATGGAGAAACGGCCAAAATACTGATCGACGCGCTGCCGTACATCGAGAAATTCGCCGGGGCGACCGTCGTCATTAAATACGGCGGCGCCGCGATGGTCAACGAGAGCATTAAGAAGTCCGTTATGCAGGATATCGCGCTCATGAAACTGATGGGCATGCGTCCTGTGATCGTACACGGCGGCGGCCCGGAAATCACGCAGATGCTGAAAAAGGTTGGAAAGGAATCGGTTTTTAAGAACGGACTTCGCGTCACGGATGCCGAGACCGTGGAACTGGTTGAGATGGTGCTGGCCGGGAAGGTGAACAAAGGCATTGTGCAGCTTCTCGAGCGGCAGGGCATCATGAGCGCCGGCCTGTGCGGAAAAGACGGGAACCTTCTCCGCTGCGAGAAAAATATGCCGAACGGTGAAGATATCGGCTACGTAGGCCGGATTACGCAAGTGAATCCTTTTTTGCTGGAGACGCTGCTGGAGGCGGGCATCACGCCGGTCATTTCGCCTGTCGGGTTCGACGCGGAGGGCAACAGCTACAACATCAACGCCGATTACGCGGCGGTTCACATCGCGAAGGCGCTCAAGGCGAGCAAGCTGGTTTTTATGACGGACGTATCCGGCATTCTCGAGGATGTCAACGATCCGGACTCCTTTATTCCCGAGATCGGCGTGTCCCGGGCGATCGAATATCTGAAGGACGGAACGATCAGCGGCGGGATGCTTCCGAAGGTGAAATGCTGCGTCGAAGCGGTGCAGGGCGGCGTAAAAAACGTACATATTCTGGATGGACGGATCGAGCATTGCCTTTTGCTGGAATTCTTTACCCCGAGCGGCATCGGCACGCTGATTGTCAACGATATGAACTGAAAAGGAGAGTGGCAAATGGAAACCCGGGAACTCATTGCGCTGGGGCAGAAGTATGTGATGAATACATACGGACGGTTCGCCTATGCGTTTGAAAAAGGGGACGGCGTGTATCTGTATGACAAGGAAGGGAAGAAATATCTGGACTTCGTTTCGGGCATCGCCGTGAATTCGCTCGGCTACGGCAACGAACATCTGCTGCAGAGGCTTGATGAACAGATGCATAAGGTGATGCATACCTCGAACCTCTACTGGATTGAGAATCAGGTGCTGCTCGCCAAAAAGCTCGTGGAGAAAAGCTGTTTCGACAAGGTCTTTTTCTGCAATTCCGGAGCCGAGGCCATCGAGGCCGCTCTTAAACTCGCCCGTAAATACGGCAGTCTGAAAGGGAAGGGGCAGGAGATTATCACGATGGTTAACTCCTTCCACGGCAGAACCTACGGAGCGATTACGGCGACCGGGCAGTTTAAATACCAGAAGGGTCTGGGGGATCTGCTTCCAGGCATCCGCTACGCGCAGTATAACGATTTTGAGTCCGTACTCTCCTGCCTTACGGACGAAACGGTTGCCATCCTTCTGGAACCTGTGCAGGGCGAGGGCGGCGTCATTCCCGCGGACCCCGATTTTATGCGGAAGATTCGCGCGCTGTGTGATGAGCGGGACATTCTGATGATGGTGGACGAGGTGCAGACCGGCATGGGACGGACCGGAAAGCTGTTTGCCTACGAACATTACGGGATCGAGCCGGACGTCATGGCGCTTGCGAAAGGGCTTGGCGGCGGCATGCCGATCGGCGCGATGCTCGCGAAGGACAAGGCGGCGGAAGCCTTCCATCCGGGCGATCACGCCTCGACATTCGGCGGCAATCCCATGTCCGCCGCGGCGGGCCTTGCGGTTTTGGAGGAGTTTGAAGACAAAAGGATTGTGGAAAACGCGGCGGAAGTCGGCGCGTATTTAGCGGATCGCAGCCGGGAACTCGCGGAAAAATATCCGCAGCACATCGAGACTGTACGCGGTCTGGGCCTGATGCAGGGGATCGTGCTCAACGATGCTTCAAAGATTCTGCCGGTCCGGGAAGAGGCCGCGCGGCAGGGGCTTCTGATCATCAGCGCCGGGGCGCAGGTCCTTCGAATGGTGCCGCCGCTGATTCTTCAAAAAGAGCACGTCGACGAGGCGATTCGGATTCTTGACAGCACGTTGTCCGCGCTCGGCGCATAACGGCATACGGATTCACAAGGAGGGAGAAACCATGTTAGTCAATACGAAGGCAAGGGTCGGCGTGTTCTCAATCGCGCTGGGAGCGTATCTGCCGCAGTTTCCTTCTCTAATACCGGAATTTACGGAGCAGTATGAGACCTTTAAGCGTCGGATTCCGGACACGGTGGAGCTGATCGACGGCGGGCTGGTTACGACCAAGGAAATGGCGCAGGCGGCGGGCGACCGGTTCCGGGCCGCCGATGTTGATCTTGTCATTATGCAGCTTTTGACGTACGCGACCTCGTACAATATGCTGCCGGCGGTCCGCGATCTCGATGTACCGGTCGTGCTGGTCAACATCCAGAAAAAAAAGGCTCCTGATTACGAAAATACCGATACCGCCACATGGCTGGGGGAGCTTTATGCCTGCGGCGCGGTCGGCGAGATGGTGGCCGATCTGGAGCGCGCGGGAAAGCGCCATGCCGTGATTACGGGCGTGGATGAAGGCGGGGACCCTGCGCTGCAGGCGGAGATTGAGGACTGGTGCCGCGCGGCGCAGGTCAGACGCCGTTTCCGCGATACAAATCTCGCGCAGATCGGCCGTCCCTACCCCGGCATGATGGACCTGTATATCGACGAGACCAATCTCTATAACAGGATGTTTCTTTATACCAAACAGTTTGACTGGGAAAAAATGTGGGCGATCGCGGACGGCGTCACCGATGAGGCGGCGATTCGGGCCAGGGCCGAGGACATTCTGGACACCTTCGAGATCGAAGGCGGAGGCACGGTGGAAAAGGTCTGGGAGATGGCCCGGTACGTTGTAGCCTTTGAAAAGTGGGTGCAGGAAGAGCAGATCGGGTTCATCGCGTCGCACTATGACGGGTACGCGAAAGGAAAGGCGGGCGTGCTGGACAGCATGCTGATTCCCGCGTTTTCCATGCTGATCAAACAGGGCGTCGCGTGCGCGGTCGAAGGCGATATCAAGGTCGCGATGGCGATGAGCATTCTAAAGACGATCTCCGGCACCGGCCAGCTGTCCGAGATGTATTCGATCGATTTTAACGAGGATATCTGCATCATCGGCCACAGCGGCTCCGGCGACGCGGATATCTCCGAACGGAAGCCGACAATGAAGATCGTGCCGGTTTTCCACGGAAAGACGGGCGGGGGGTATCTCACGCAGTTCTATCCCTATCCGGGTCCGGTTACCTATCTGGCGATTACGCAGGACCGGGACGGGCATTTCAAGTTTGTCACCGCCGAGGGCGTCAATGAGCCGGGGCCGATTTTCACTTTCGGCGATACCAATATGCGGACGCGGTTTTCCTGCGGCGCGCGCGAGTTCTGCAACCGCTTCAGCGAAGCGGGTCCGACGCATCACATGGCGGCGGCGAGAGGCCGGTGGATCGATACGATTTTGAAAGTCGCGAAACTGTTTAACGTGCCGGTCGATGTAATCACACGGTAAAAATACAGGGAGTATCCGACGGAACGGCGATTGGACGATTTTTACGAAACCGGAAGAGTTTCACAAATCAATGGATTTCTGAAATACGGGCGTTTTTACGGAACAGGAGGTTTCCATGGAAC
>CAYUPA010000070.1:0-7789 GCA_964446565.1 uncultured Lachnospiraceae bacterium | reverse complement strand
TTGCATTCCTTCGGGTCCGCAACTTCGCCGCCGCCGATGACTCCGTCCTCCTCGCCGCCGATCGCCCCGACTTCGGCCTCGACCGAAAGCCCTTTGGAATGTGCAAGCGCAATGATTTCCTTTGTCTTTTCGATATTCTCCGCAATATCATAGTGTGAACCGTCGAACATGACGGAAGAGAAGCCCGCGGCAATCGCTTTCTTCGCGCCTTCATAAGTTCCGTGATCGAGATGCAGGGCGACGGGAACCGTAATCCCTAAGTCTTCGATCATGGCGGAGGTCATCGCGGCCACCGTCCGGAACCCTGTCATATACTTGCCTGCGCCTTCGGATACGCCCAGAATGACGGGAGACCGATTCGCCTCTGCGGTCTGCAGAATGGCCTTCGTCCATTCAAGATTATTGATATTGAACTGTCCGAACAACTCTGTTTCCTGTCATTATACGCTGCCCCTTGGCAAAAAGCAAGTTCTTTATCCGCGCGCCCGTGCGCACGCTGGGGATCCAGAGGCCGTGCAGGCCCCCCTTTTCATATTCCCGCTTTTGGGGTATAATTTTCTGTACGGTTTCCGAAACCGTGATTTTGCTAAAAAACAATCTTGTATTTTGGAGGAACTGTCCATGATCCTTGAGGTAGCCAATATAAAGAAACGCTTCGCGACCGGCGAGGTGCTGCGAGGCGTGACTTTTCATATCGAAGAAAAGGAAAAGACAGCCCTGATCGGCGTCAACGGCGCCGGCAAATCGACGCTGTTCCAGATTCTTTTAGGCCGAATGGAACCGGATGAAGGAACTGTTACCATCAAAAAGGACCTGCGAATCGGCTATCTTCCGCAAAGCTCCGATTTTCGGTCTGAGAAGCGAATCGAAGAAGAACTCCTGACCGTTTTTGAACCTCTGCGAAACATGGAGGACCGTATGCGGGAACTTGAGAAAACAATCAGCCGCGCCGCCTCGCCCGCGCTGCTTGACGAATACGCAAATTTACAGCGCCGTTATGCCGAGGAGGACGGATTCCAGTACCGCAGCCGGGTCCGCGGCGTCATAAAAGGGCTTGGGTTTTCCGAGGCGGAGTATACGCTGCCGATCGCAAGACTTTCCGGAGGCCAGCGCGCCCGCGTCGCGCTCGGACGGCTCCTGCTCGAGAAGCCCGACCTGCTTTTGCTGGACGAACCGACCAACCATCTTGACATCCGTTCGATCGACTGGCTGGAAGGGTATCTCTCATCCTTTGAAGGCGCGGCCATCATCATCTCGCACGACCGCTACTTTCTGGATAAACTCTGCGAGAAAACCGTGGAAATCGAAGGGGGCGTCTCGTCCGTCTACAACGGCAATTACACTTTCTTCGCGCAGGAAAAAGCCGCCCGCCGCAAAGCCGCTCTGCGCGAGTACACGGCGCAGCAGGAGGAGATTCGCCGTCAGGAGGAAATCATCGCCCGTCTGCGCTCCTACGGAAGGGAAAAAGCCCTGCGGAAAGCCAAAACCCGCGAGAAGATGCTGGATCGGATGGACCTTGCGGAGAAACCCGTGGAAAAGAACGATTCGATGCATCTTCATTTCAAGCCCGGTGTGATCAGCGGCGACGATGTGCTGACAGCAGAAGGCCTCTCCAAGGTTTTTAACGGCAGAGAACTGTTCCGCGGCCTGAATTTTACGATTCACCGCGGGGAGAAAATCGCGCTTCTTGGCGCGAACGGAACCGGAAAAACGACCCTGTTCCGCATGATCATGGGCGAAACGCAGCCGACCGCGGGGTACTTGCGTCTCGGCGTCAAGGTGCTGCCGGGTTACTACGATCAGCAGCAGGAAAATCTTACTCCCGACAATTCCGTTCTCGATGAAATTTACGACGCGTATCCGGACAGGACCCTGAGCGAGATTCGAAATATTCTCGGTTCCTTTCTGTTTCGCGGCGAGGACGTATTCAAGCGCATTGAACAGCTTAGCGGCGGAGAGAAAGCCCGCGTCTCCCTTTGCAAAATCATGCTCTCCGACTCTAATTTTCTTCTTCTCGACGAGCCGACGAACCATCTCGACATCGAATCCCGCGAGGTGCTCGAAAAAAATCTGCTTTCCTACGAGGGGACCCTGTTTTTTATCTCTCACGACCGATACTTTATCAACCGTCTCGCGGATAAGATTCTTGAGCTGAGGCCGGACGGGGTCCGGCTCTATCTTGGCAATTATGATTTTTATCTTGCGCACCGGCCCGATGAAACGATGGAGGAGGCACAGCCGGCTGGAGACGAGGGCCGGGAATCCTTTCAGCAGCAAAAAAACGAGCGGCGGGAACTGACGCGCAAAAAAACGCGTCTCTCCCGTCTGGAAGCGGAAATTACAGACGGTGAGGCACGTCTTGCCGAAATTGAAAAACAGATGCTGGAACCGGAGTTCTACTCCTCCGCCGCGAAATTTGCCGCGCTCGAGAACGAAAAGAACGAACTGAACGCACGCCTTACCGCGTGGATGGAGGAATGGAGCGCCCTTTCCGAGGAACTGGAAGGCGTCACTTTTTAGTAAACTTAAATACCGCCAGTTTGCGGCCCATCGGCAGATTGTCCATGTCTTTTTCCGTAATGCCGCCGGTATTCACCATTAAAACGAAATAGACGAGAATCGCGGCCACCACCGCGGCAAGCACCGCCAGCAGATTGGAGCCTGTGAGCCGGTTCAGCAGCTGGTAGCAGACAAGGCATACCGCGCCCATCGCAAGAGCCGAAATAAGAGGCTTCGCGATAAGCCTTCGCCAGCGCAGGCGCACGCGGCCGTACCGGCAGACAGCCTTAAGGTCCAGATACGCCAGAACGCCGGAAAAGACGAGGTCATTGATAACCAGCGAATAGATGCCGGTATTGAACACTAAAATGCATAAAACGTTGACAAAGAGGGAGACGACCGCGCCGATAAGAGCGTTTTTCACCGGGACATTCACTTTCCCGATTCCCTGCAGAATGCCGGTAGCGACATGAATCATACTGTAAAAGACGATCTGCGCAGAACCGACCCAGAACAGTTCCCCGCCCTCCGGGGCCTGCGGAAATAAAAGGGTTAAGAGCGGTTTCGCGATGACGCTCATCCCTACGGCGGCGGGCAGCGAAATCAGAAGAATCAGACGAATCTGCATCGTGATCTTCTCCCGGACCTCTTTTCTCTCCTTCAGCGTGATGGAGCGGGTGATGCTCGGCACAGAGGCCGTGCCGAGCGCGTTGCCGATCGCGATCGGCAGTGTCGTGAGAAGCACGAACTTCCCCTGATAGATCCCGCGCATCGTGGAAATCGCGGTCCGCTCGTAGCCTTTCATCTCCATCAGCTGAACGAACAGCCAGGAATCGAGAATACTTTTGATATTCATGACAGAGGTCGCGAGCACGATCGGAACGATCAAAAACAGCATTTCCCGCGCGATCGACTGCCGGCTTTCCTCCGCGTTGCGGGGATCCGCCTTCGGACTGCCGAGCCACGAGACTTTTTTCAGCAGCGTATAGCACAGCAGCAGGAAACCAAGCGCCGCAAGCCCGCCGAAGCCGGCGCCGCTGATGCCGCCCGCGACGCCCCATTCCAGCCCGTACCCGAAAAGGGCGAAGGCGAAGACAAGGCTCGTGAGGGCGTTTACAATCTGCTCGATCACCTGCGAAACGGCGGTCGGCTTCATGTTGTTCATTCCCTGAAACAGTCCGCGCAGGATGCTCATCATCGCCACGATGAGCAGGGTCGGCGCCTGTACGCGGATGGCGATTGAGGCGGCCGGAACCCCGAAGACAGCGCTCGCGATCCAGCGGTTTCCAAACCACAGAAACAGGGCGCAGATCAGACTGATCCCGCCGATCAGGACCAGCGCGACTTCAAGGACTTTTCTGGCGTCAGCGTACTTTCTGAGCGCAAGGCGTTTGCCGATCATGCGGGAAATCGTCGCCGGAACCCCGAAGGATGAAACGATGATGCAGAGGTTGTAAATCTGATACGCCATGGAATAGGCGTCGTTCCCCTCGTCTCCCCAGAGGTTGGTCAGCGGAATCCGGTAGAAAAACCCGATAAACCGCACGGCAAAGGACGCGGCCACCAAAATGATCCCCTGCGTCGCAAGCTGCCGGGTTTCCGACTCCCTCTTCTTCAACCGTCTCACCCTCTTTCGATTCAATTCCGCCGCAAATCGTAATCCGTGATCTTCTGCAGTTCGTCCATGGCGGCCCGCTGGCGCGCCCGCATCCAGCGCTCGTCCTCTTCCTCTATATGGTCATAGCCCAGAAGGTGCAGAAGACTGTGAATCAGCAGAAACGCCAGTTCCCGTTCCTTCGTGTGGCCATATTCCTCCGCCTGATACAGCGCCTGTTCGTAATTAAGAACGATATCGCCCAGAACCACGCAGCCGGAATCGGGATTCCTCTCCGCCTCCCGAATCGTACATTCCGGCGGGTCTTCCCCGTATTCCAGCATGGGAAACGACAATACGTCCGTTGGGCTGTCCACGCCGCGGAACGTTTGATTGAGCCTGCGGATTTCCTCCGGCGTTGTGACCGTCACGCTGATCTCAACAGGCTCCGTGATCTTTTCCGCCGCAAGGCCGGCTGTAAGCGCCGTCGTGAACCATTCGTTCAGCCGCGCCTGTTCGCCCGCAGGCACATCACATTCCCATTCAATCCAGATCGTCATCGCCGGCCTCTCATTTCCGCGCGGTTCCCTGGAGGACGGTTTTTTGCCGCCTCCTGCGCCTTTTCATGTTTTTCGTAGGCCTCGACGATTTTCTGTACGAGAGGATGCCGGACCACGTCCTGATTGTGCAGCGTGATGATTCCGATGCCTTCGATGCCTTTCAGAATCGCTGTCGCCTGCTTCAGGCCTGATTGCTTCCCGTCCGGAAGATCGATCTGCGTCAGATCGCCGGTCACCACGGCCTTCGACTGAAAGCCGATGCGCGTTAGAAACATCTTCATCTGCGCCTGTGTCGTATTCTGTGCCTCATCAAGGACGATAAACGAATTATCAAGCGTCCGGCCGCGCATATAGGCAAGGGGCGCCACCTCGATGACGCCCTTCTCGAGATTCTTCTGAAAACTCTCCGCCCCCATGATGTCGTAGAGCGCGTCATAGAGAGGACGCAGATAGGGATCGATCTTGCTTTGCAGATCGCCAGGCAGAAAGCCCAGACGCTCGCCGGCCTCAATCGCCGGGCGGGTCAGAATGATGCGGCTTACCTCGTTCGACTTAAATGCCTGAATCGCCATCGCCATCGCGAGATATGTCTTGCCGGTTCCGGCCGGTCCGACGCCAAAGGTCAGCATATTCTTCCGAATCTGGTCCACGTACCGTTTCTGGCCCAGCGTCTTGGGCCGCACCGGTTTCCCGAGGCGCGTGAAGGTCACGACATCCGACAGCAGCTCCTTCACGTCGAGTTCCTGCTCCTCTTCCGATAAAGAAGAAAGGTAGTTGACGTGCTGCAGCGTCACGTTCTCGCCCTGCTCCGCGATCTGCGCGAGCGTCTCGATCACCCGGCAGGCCGCCTCGACATCGGCGGACTCTCCGCAGACCTTGATCTCCCCGTCCCGGCTGACAATCGTCACGGAAAATTTTTTCTCGAGCGCTTTCGCGTTTTCATCAAAATTGCCAAATACCGCGCCAATGTGTTCCGACGGTATGCGAACCTCCTGTTCGATCATTCCGTATCCTCCTCCCGCTGACGGTATTTTCCTCCCGTGGATGGTATTTTTCTCCTGCGGACGGTACTCTCCTTCTGCGGACGGTAATTCTCCTCCTCCTGCGAACGGACCCTCTCGTCTATGCCCGCCGCTGCGCGGCCACATAGCTGATCGCGGAAATTGTCTTGCCGTCTGCGATCTCACCGCCCCGAATCATCCGCAGGGCCTCCTCGAGCGAAACCGGCACGACCTCGATGAATTCGTCCGGGTCCAGATTCTGCACGGAAGGAATCAGTTTATCCGCGAGAAAAACGTGAATGACCTCGGAACAGAAGCCCGGCGAGGAGTAATAGCGGTACAGAAACGTAAGCCGGCCCGCGATATATCCCGTCTCTTCTTCAAGCTCCCGGCGCGCGTTTTCTTCCGGCGTTTCATTTTCCTCCATCAGGCCCGCGGGAATTTCCAGCGTTTCTTCTCCCACAGCGTACCGGTACTGCCTGACCAGAAGGATTTTCCCGTCCGAGGTCTCCGGAAGCACGGCCGCCGCCGGCCTGTGCAAAGAAACCTCGCGGACCGCCTCCTGCCCGTTTTCAAAACGAATCCGGTCCTTTACGATCTTCATGATGTTTCCTTCATAGACCGTCCCGCCGTCAATCTTTTCAAAATTCATGGCTGTCCTCCGCTTCCCTACATCTCCTTGGCCTTGCGGTACGTCGCCGCCACCGCCTGAATGACCGCGTTCCGGAAACCGCTTTCTTCCAGCGCCATGACGCCCTGAATCGTTGTACCGGCCGGCGTGCAGACCATATCCTTCAGTTCGCCCGGATGCAGACCGCTTTCCATGACCATTTTCGCCGCGCCGAGCAGGGCCTGCGACGCCATTTCATAGGCCATCGCGCGCGGGAGTCCCAGCGCCGTCCCGATATCGCCCATCGCTTCGATGAAGATATAGCCGTAGGCCGGCGCGCAGCCGGAAATCGCCATCGCGGCGTCCATCAGCTCTTCCCGGACTTCCACCGCTTTTCCGGCTCCGCGGAAGATTGAAAGCACGACGTCCTTCTCCTCGTCCGTATACGGGTCCGGCGAAAAGGCAAGCGAAGACATCCCTTCGCCGATCATGGCCGGCGTATTCGGCATCGCGCGGACAATCCGCTGCTCCCGCCCCATCTTCTCCTTCAGGCTCTCGAAGGTATAGCCGGGCGCCAGACTGATGATGATCGCGTTTTTCGGAATCGAGACCGTAAGCTCCGGAATGACATCGGCGTAATACTGATATTTTATCGCCATAACTACGATATCCGCTCCGGAAACGACCTCCCGGACGGAGGCGCAGGCGGCCGCGCCGTAGGATTCCGCTTTTTTTAGAGCCTTCGGCAGAATATCATACGCCTTGATCGCGGCATTCTTCTGGGTCTTCGCGATCGACTGCATCAGGGCGCAGCCGATATTGCCGGACCCGATAAAACTGATTGTATACTGTTTCTCCATTTTTCTCTCCCGTTTCGTTTCATACCGAAAGCTGCGCCGTAAGGCCCAGAACGGATTCGTTTTCCGCAAGAAGCGGCTCAATGATTTCGCTTAAAAACTCCTCAACCTGCTGCGGGGCGCGTCCAATGAAATTCTCGGGACGAAGCGCCGTTTCCAGTTCCGCCCGGTCCATCGTAAAACAGGGGTCCCGCTCAATGCGCTCGATCAGATCGTTCGGTCTGCCTTCCATCTTGACCCCGCGGGCCGCCTCCATCGCGTGAACGCGGATACGCTCGTGCAGTTCCTGCCGGTCGCCCCCGCGTTTTACCTCCTCCATCAGAATCATCTCCGTCGCCATAAACGGCAGTTCGCTCATGACATGGGAACGAATCACCTGTGGATACACGACCATCCCTTCGGTCACGTTCATCATCAGCTGCAAAATGCCGTCTACCGCGAGGAAACTCTCCGGGATCGATACCCGTTTATTGGCCGAGTCGTCAAGCGTGCGCTCAAACCACTGCGAGGACGCCGTAATCGCCGGATTCAGCCCGCTGCAGAGCACAAGGCGCGCCAGAGAACAGATGCGCTCCGAGCGCATCGGATTGCGCTTGTAGGCCATCGCGGAGGAGCCGATCTGTGTCTCTTCGAACGGTTCCTCCACTTGCTTCAGGTGCTGCAGCAGC
>CAYUPA010000069.1:2268-7875 GCA_964446565.1 uncultured Lachnospiraceae bacterium | reverse complement strand
CCGACGAGGTCGACCTTCTGACGGGCGACGAAATTGTGACCTCTCCCCTTGGCGAAATCTATCCGCCCGGTATTTTGATCGGCACCGTGATGCAGACCGGGCAGAACGCGGAAGGCATCGGGAACGTCGCGTATGTGAAGCCGGCCTGCGACCGGAAGAACCTCGGCTATGTCCTCGTCATTACGGAACTGTGGAAAGAGGACCTTGCGCGGGAGACCGGCCAATGAAAAGATTTCTGACATTTCTCATGGTCTTCGCCCTCCTGATTCTGGAATCCACGCTGTTTTCAAAGCTTTCCATCCGCGGGATCACGCCGAACCTCTCCTGCATCCTTGTCGTAAGCTATGGCCTTCTCGGCGGCAATTCGCTGGGAAGGGCCGTCGGCTTTTTCGTCGGCCTGACGCAGGATATGCTGTTTTCCACCTCGGTCGGCTTTTTTGCGCTGCTGTATTTTTACATTGGCCATTTAAGCGGATACGGACACAGGATTCTCCGGAAGGGCAATTACATAACGCCGCTTTTCTGCGTCCTCCTTGGCGATCTTCTCTATGGGTTGTGCTGCTATTTTTTCAAATACTTCCTTGCCGGGCAGATCGATTTCCGCTATTATCTGTTCCGCGTCATTCTGCCGGAGGCTTCCTATACCGCGCTGATCGCGCTGCCGCTGTTCGCGTTTCTCCGGCGGATGGACGGGACGTTTACCCGAATTCAAAGGAAGCTCGCGGCTTCCCATGAAATGATGAAACGGGAAAGGATGTAATGTGAGAAAGATTTTCGCGAAGATTCGCGCGCTTCTTGCGAGCCGTATGCTCTGGACGGCGCTTGCCGTACTGTTCATATTCTGTATGCTGATCCGCACGCTGTACACGATGCAGGTTCAAAACGCCGAGGCGTACAGGGAAAAAATTTTTTCCGACACGGAGGAGGAGATTACGGCCTACGGCGTGCGGGGCAACATCTATGACCGCAACGGACGGCCGCTTGCCGAGAATATTACGACGAAATCCCTGTATTACCGCGCCGATGAAGCGAGAGAAAACCTTAACGACAGCATACGCTCCCTGCTCGCCGTCCTTGCGGAAAACGGAGATCAGACGGCGATCGAACAGACCCTGCCCATCGACTATGATGCCTATACCGGCTTCTACTATGTCGGGCGCTATGCGAATCCGCAGAGCACGGCGCTCCTAAATTTTCTGGCGGAAATTTACGGCACCAAACGGGACGATCTGACGGCGGAGCAGGCGGGGGCGTCTGCGGAACAGGCGTACTGTCAGATGCGCGACGATACCTTTTCGATAGACGATCCCTCCCTCTCCATTGAAGAAACGCTCGCCGTCATGCGGGTCCGCTACGCGATTTTCGAGGCGCGGTGGAATCCGGAGGAACCGGTTTTAATCGCCCGTACCATCTCGGAGGAGACGCAGGTCACCGTGCTTGAACAAAACGATGAATACGAGGGCTTTTACGTCGAGACCTCCTACACCCGGTACTATCCGGAACGGGAGCCGTTTTCCCATATTCTGGGCTATGTGGGCCAGATCAGCGAGGAGGAGCTGAAATCCCATCCGGATTCCGGGTATGACGCCCACGACGTCATTGGGAAGTCGGGCCTCGAGGCCGCTTTTGAATCCGAACTCAGGGGAAAGGGCGGCACGACCCGGATAACATATTCCGGACGCACAGGCGAGAAGATCAGCGAAGAGATGATCGTTGCCGCGGAAAGAGGCCACGACATCCTTCTCACGATTGACGCGGACTTTCAGCGGACCTGCTATGAGATTCTGCGCCTTCAGATTAAAGAGCTTCTGCTCGAAAAATTAACCGATGCGGCCGACGAGCCGACCTATACCGCAATCGACGTGCTCTGCGCCCTGCTTGAAAACGGATTCTTTGACATCGAGACGATCAAGGAAAGCGAGAATTCGCTGGCCGTCCGCTATACAAGCCTCTATAATCAGGAAGCGGACCGGGTTCTCGTGGACCTGAAGGACCTTGTTCTTCATTCCGACCAGCTGATCGAGACGTACAACGAAGAAACGATGGATTATTTTGACGCGCTTATGACCTATCTTCGCGAAAGAAACGACCTGTCTTCGGAATACCGCAATGAGCTTGATCCCAACTATATGAGCTACGCGAACGGCGAGATGAGCGCGCAGGACTTCCTGAAATACTGCTATGACAAGGGATTCTTTGCTCTCGATGAATTTGGGATCGCGGTGACCGTTTCCTCGGAAGAGGGGCTTACAACCATTATGGATTCGGTTCTTCCGGCCCTCCGGCATGAAAAGAGCTTTGAACAGCTTGTCTTTACGCGTATTCTGCGCAACGAACAGATCAGCACGCTGGAATTTCTGCAAATGTGCTACGAGCTTGGCTTTCTTGATGACCAGGACGGCTCGTTCGAGAGATACCGCGACGGCAGGCTCTCCCTTATGGACCTCCTTCGCGGCAAAATCGAAAATAACGAGATTACGCCGGCCGAAATCAACCTCGATCCGTGCAGCGGATCCTTAATCGTCACAGACTGCGACACCGGCGAGGTGCGCGCGCTCGTCAGCTATCCGTCCTATGACAACAACCTGTATATGAACAACGGGGCCTATATCGCGAAGACCACGAACGACAAGTCAAGCCCGATGCTGTTTCGGGCCCTGCAGGAAAGGCGGGCGCCCGGTTCTACGTTTAAGATGTGCACCGCTTCGGCGGCTCTGGAGGAGGGCTGCATAACGATCGATACGACTATCTACGACGATTACGCCTATCCGAATGTGCACAGCGCCGCCAAGCCGACGTGCTGGAGCGAAGAGTCGCACGGCTACATTAACATTGTGCAGGCCATTCGCGATTCCTGCAACTATTTTTTCTACGATCTTGGCTACCGGCTCTGTGAGCCGGACCCGGAAACGGGCGAGTTTCTCGATAAAGTCGGTCTGGACAAAATCGCCTATTACGCGGATACGCTGGGGCTTTCCACGCCGACCGGCATCGAGCTCTATGAGACGGACCCCGTGGTATCAACGCTGGATGCCATCCGCTCGGCCATCGGGCAGGGGACCCATGCCTATTCCGTCGCCAACATCAACCGCTATACGAACACGATCGCGAACGGCGGAACCGTCTACGATCTCTTTCTGGTAAAGCGCATACAGGACAAGGACGGGACCGTACTTTCCGAAACGGAACCGAAAGCCGTATCTACGGCAGACGTCTCGAAGGAGACGCTGAATATCATCAAACAGGGTATGCGGCTTGTCAATACCGAATTTAACGTGGATGTGCTGGGCGAACTGGAGCAGCTTGGCGTCACAACCGCCGGCAAAACCGGAACGGCGGAGGAGTCCCTCCTTCGTCCGGAACATTCCTGGTACACAGGTTATACGAATTATGACGACCCGGACATTTCCGTGACGGCCAATATTCCCTACGGAAACGGGTCCGACAAGGCCATTCCCATTTTCCGGGATGTAGTAAAAGCATACTATGATTTGACCGATTAAGCGGATTTTTTATACAAATTGTTGAAAATCTATTGAAAACCGCGGGCGAAGAGGGTATAATGTTTAGCAAAAATAATCTCCGAAATATCGATTTCACAACGCTTCTTCTTATGAGCGCGATCGTGGGCATCGGCGTCGTCATGATCGGCAGCGCCCACGGCTGGTCGCTCGATACCGCAAATTTTACGCTGGACCCTCTAATGGCCCGGCAGGTTCTGGGCTACGGGATCGGCCTTGTCATGATCTTCCTGATCCTGCTGTTAAACTATGAGGTTCTTCGCTATTTTGTGATTCCGCTGTTTCTGGGGGTTCTTCTTCTCCTTGTTCTCGTCCTGTTTATCGGCGTCGGCAGCGAGGCGGACGGCGATAATGTGCGCCGCTGGATCGAGCTGTTCGGAGGCTTCAACCTCCAGCCTTCGGAATTCGGTAAGATCGCGCTGATCCTGCTGATGGCATGGTATCTGAACCTGTATCAGGACCGCGTCAATAATTTCCTTATCCTTCTGATTCTTGGCGCGGTGGTCGGCCTTCCGGTTCTTCTCGTCTACAAGGAGCCCGATCTTTCGACCACGGTCGTCTATATCGCGATTATCTTCTTCCTCCTTTTCAACGCGAAGCTGAGCTATCGCTATATCATTCCGATTGTCGCGCTCGGCGTCTTGTTTGTCGTCTTTGTGTATTACGACGCGCTAAGCGGCAGTCCGGTCTTTCTGGGCGAGTACCAGGCGCTTCGCATTCTGGCATGGAAGAACCCGGAGCAGTACGCGCTTTCGGAAGCCTATCAGACGATCCGTTCGACGAACGCGATCGGATCCGGCGGACTCTTCGGCGTCGGTCTGTTTCACAACAGCGGCACGGTGCCGGTTGCCACGACGGACTTCATCTTCTGCATCATTGGCGAGGAACTGGGGTTTGTTGGCGCGCTCGGCG
Source organism: uncultured Lachnospiraceae bacterium (assembly GCA_964446565.1). Lineage (GTDB taxonomy): Bacteria > Bacillota > Clostridia > Lachnospirales > Bianqueaceae > CAYUPA01. Next base: position 3,442 of record CAYUPA010000069.1, on the reverse strand, counting down.
TCATTTTGCTGCTGCTTCTCCTTTTTTTCCGCATCCTCTGGATCGCGAGGAAAGCGACCGATCTGTTCGGCAGACTGCTTTGCATTGGCGTTGCCGCTTCGATCGGCGTACAGTCGGCCATACATATCGGCGTATGTACGGGCGCGATCCCCAATACGGGCATCCCGCTGCCTTTCGTCAGCTACGGACTGAGCTCCCTCGTTTCCAGCATGGCCGGCATCGGTCTCGTACTCAAGGTTTTCTCAGAATCAAGACAAAATTCACTGGTAAAGGAGTAGGTTTTATGAATGTTGGATTGACGGCTCACGACAACAAGAAAATACTCATGCAGAATTTCTGCATCGCCTACCGGCATATTTTAAGCAAACATACGATATTCGCGACAGGAACGACGGGACGTCTGGTCGAGGAGGTTACGAATCTCCATATCCACAAATATCTTTCCGGACGGCTGGGGGGCGAGCAGCAGATGGGCGCGCAGATCGCGGGAAACGACATGGACCTTGTGATTTTTCTCAGGGACCCTCAGTCGGACCCTGCGAACGAGCAGAGCCTGATGTCCATCATTCGCCTTTGCGATATGCACAATATCCCCATCGCAACCAATCTCGCGTCCGCCGAAATTCTGATCCTCGCGCTGGACCGGGGCGATCTTGAGTGGCGAAATCTTTACAGGTAAACGCGAAATGCAGGCCGCAAGGCCTTTTTTCTTGTTATGAGGAGGAGAACATCATGCATATTACGGTACCCGACGCGGTTCTGCTGTCCGTTCAAAAACCCGCCCGCTATATCGGGGGCGAGGTCAACATGATCCGGAAAAGGGAAGAAGACGTGGACGTGCGCTTCGTCTTCGCGTTTCCGGACGTCTATGAAGTCGGCATGTCTCATCTGGGGCTGCAGGTGCTGTACAACGATTACAACCGGTATGATTTCGTCTATATGGAGCGCGTTTTCGCGCCGTGGCCGGACATGGAGGAAAAGATGCGCTCCCGCCGGATTCCGCTGTATTCTCTCGAAACCTTCACGCCCATCTCGGAGTTTGATTTCATCGGCTTTACTCTGCAGTATGAAATGTCCTTTACGAATATCCTGAACATGCTGGACCTCGGAAACGTCCCGCTGTATTCCCGCGACCGCTCGGACCGGGACCCTCTTGTCTGCGCCGGCGGCTCGA
>CAYUPA010000069.1:0-2258 GCA_964446565.1 uncultured Lachnospiraceae bacterium | reverse complement strand
GATACAATCCGGAACCGCTGTCTCCGTTTATCGACTTTTTCTATATGGGGGAGGGCGAGGTCGCCTTCGGCGCGATTTTTGAAAAATACCGCGCCCACAAAAAGGCGGGCCGCTCCCGCCGCGCGTTCCTTGAAGAACTGGCCCAAATCCCCGGAATCTATGTGCCGTCGTTCTATACGGTGACCTATGAGACGGAACCGGCGCCCGGATGCGCGTATACGCCGCGGATTCGAAGCGTCACGCCAAACCGTACGTTCGCGCCTCCCAAAATCCGGAAACTCGTATGCGAGGATATGGACGCGGTGTCCTATCCCACAGCGCCGATCGTTCCCTATCTGCAAACGGTGCATGACCGCGCGGTCCTTGAACTCTTCCGCGGCTGCATTCACGGCTGCCGCTTCTGCCAGGCCGGCATGGTTTACAGGCCGGTACGGATGCGCAGCCGACGGAAGATCATGGAGCTTACCGACCAGATTCTTAAAAATACGGGGTATGACGAAGTTTCCTTTACTTCGCTGAGCTCCGACGATTATCCGGGGCTGTTTGCGCTGATCGAGGCGGTTCACGAAGCCTATCCGCATGTCAGCGTTTCGCTGCCGTCGCTGCGCGTAGACACGTTTTCCCTCGACCTGATTGAGAGACTTTCCGTAGGCAAAAAAAGCGGGCTGACCTTCGCGGCGGAGGCCGGTACGCAGCGGCTTCGGGACGTTATCAACAAAGGCATCACACAGGAAGAAATCGAAGACGGGCTCCGCCTTGCCTTCAAGGGGGGATGGAACCGGGTCAAGCTCTATTTCATGCTGGGCCTGCCGACGGAGACGGCCGAAGACATCAAAGGGATCGCGCGCCTTGCGGATGAGGTCGTCCGTCTGTACTTCGAAACGCCGAAGGAGATGCGCGCAAAAAGCCTTACCGTCACCGTCAGCACCTCCTTCTTCGTACCGAAGCCGTTTTCGCCTTTTCAGTGGGCGCCGCAGGCTTCGTATGAGGAGGCGATGGAAAAGCAGCGCTTTCTTGCGGGAATTATTCGCAACCGGCGGGTTCAGTACAACTGTCACGACGCATTTTTAAGCACGCTGGAAGGCTATATGGCGCGCGGCGACCGCCGAACGGCGGATCTGATCTATGCCGCGTGGAAACGGGGCTGCCGCTTTGACAGCTGGTCCGACATGTGCAACGAGGAGGCGTGGAAGGAGGCCATCCGGGCGTGCGGGATCGAACGCGCCTATTACATTACCCGCGAACGGGGGGAGGATGAGGTCTTCCCGTGGGACCATATCGACACAGGCGTCAATAAAGGTTTTCTGTACCGCGAATACGGGCGGGCCAAGGAGGGCCTCGTCACCCCAAACTGCCTGGAGCAGTGCTCGCACTGCGGGGCCATGCGGATTTCCGGCCGGGGAATCTGTTACGGAGAGGAGACGGTATAGATGATTCGCAAACGAATCCGTTTCGCAAAACTGGGACAGCTGAAATTCATCGGCCATCTGGATCTTCTCCGTGTCTTTCAGCGGCTGTACCGCCGCGCCGCCATTCCTCTTTCCTATTCGCAGGGCTTTAATCCGCATCCGCTGCTGTCTTTCGCAAGCCCTCTCGGCCTCGGCGTCACAAGTGAGGACGAGTACGCGGACATAGCGCTCGATGCGGAAATGGACAACGAAGAGATCATCGTCCGCATGAACCGGCAGGCGCCGGAGGGCCTTACGGTGCTCGGGTGCTGGGATATGCCGGAAGGGGAGCCTGCGGCGATGGCCGTAGTCCGCGCCGCGGAGTATCGGATCGTCCTGCCTGAGTATCCGGACTGGGCGGAGAAACTGCCGGAATTTATGGAGCAGGATTCTTTGCTTCTGCGCAAACAGGGCAAAAAAAACGGCCATAAGCAGTGGATGGAAATCGACTGCAAGCCGATGCTTTATGAATATGAACTGCTGAATGCTTCTTCCTTCCGGCTGCTGTGCGCCTGCGGGAGCAGGGACAACCTGAAGGCGGAGGCGATGCTGGAAACGCTGTATCAGTGGATGGGGCATCCGGAGTGGCTGCATGAGGAGCAGATTCACCGCCTGCACCTGTACCGGGAAGCGGCGGGGGAGTGGGTCTTGCTGTCGTCCTTTATCCATGAAGACAAAAGCGCACCGCGGACTCCATAACGGGGACCGCGGCGCCTTCGCCGGGAAAAAGACTGTTCCGAAAGCCATCTATCTCTGTATAGTGCTTATGTGCGTTATTTTACGGGGGTTTCTGACTTCGGGTGACTTTCC
>CAYUPA010000068.1:0-7981 GCA_964446565.1 uncultured Lachnospiraceae bacterium | reverse complement strand
CGTCGGCGAAGTGGTGGCGGCCTGCGAAGGCGCCGGTGTGCGGCTGAGCCTTATTCCCTTTTACGCGGACTTCCTGTACTCGCGCCCTCAGTTCGACCAGTTGGGGAGCCTTCCGCTGGTGATCATTCGCCGTGTTCCCCTTGACAACTGGGCAAACGCGTTCGTAAAACGTGCCATGGACATTGCCGGCTCGGCGGCCCTTCTGCTCCTTCTGTCACCGGTGATGCTCATTTGTGCCGCGGGAGTGAAGCTCTCCTCGCCGGGTCCTGTGCTCTTTAAACAGACGCGGGTGGGGAAAGGCAGGAAGAACTTTACGATGTATAAGTTTCGATCGATGCGGGTCAACGACCGGCAGGACACCGCCTGGAGCCGCAGGAGCGATGACAGGAGGACGCCGTTCGGCTCGTTCCTGCGCAAGTGCTCTCTGGACGAACTGCCGCAGCTTTGGAACGTCCTGAAAGGCGACATGAGCCTTGTGGGTCCAAGGCCCGAGCTTCCCGGTTTCGTGGAGGAGTTCCGGCGGAAGGTGCCTCTCTACATGGTCAAGCATCAGGTTCGACCGGGCATCACAGGCTGGGCGCAGGTAAACGGATTCCGGGGCGACACGTCGATTGAGGGAAGGATCGGGCACGACATCTATTACATCGAAAACTGGAGCCTCGGACTGGACATCAGGATTCTCCTCATGACAGTGTTCGGGGGAAAGTTTCTGAACGATGAGGAGATGAGCGTTAAGAGGAGTGAGAAAGAATGAAGGTTCTCTTCACCGCCTCCACCTTTTCCCATATCCGGCGCTTCCACCTGCCATATCTTCGCTGGTTTCAGCGGAAAAGATGGACGGTTCACGTGGGCTGCGGCGGGGAGAAGGCGCCTGTTCCATACGCCGACGAGGTGTTCCCGCTCCCGCTGGAGAAGAAGATGACGGCCCCCGGAAATTTCAGGGCGGCGGCATATCTGAGAAAGAAAATTCAAAGAGAACGCTACGATCTCATCTCTACTCACACATCCCTTGCCGCTTTCTTCACGCGGATCGCCCTCAAGGGGATGGCGGAGCGGCCCAAGGTGGTCAACACGGTGCACGGCTACCTTTTTGACGACGCCACCCCCGCTCTCAAGAGGGAAATCCTCCTTCTGACGGAGAAGATGACCGCCCCTCAGACCGACCTGCTGCTCACGATGAACCGCTGGGATACGAACCTGGCTGAAAGGGAACGGCTTGGAAAAGAGATCTCCTTCATTCCCGGCATGGGTGTGGACTATGCCGGTCTGGACGCTCAGCCGACCGACCCCGCTTTGCGCGCGAGGCTTTATATCCCCGAAGATGCGTTTGTCCTCATTTATCCCGCCGAGTTTTCCCCGCGCAAGAGCCAGATGACACTGCTGGAGGGGATGACGATGCTGCCGGAAGATGTATATCTCATCCTTTTAGGCGGCGGGAGGATGCTGGAGGAATGCCGCGCGCACGCGGGGAAACCTGGTCTTTCCGACAGGGTGGTTTTCCCCGGAGAGGTGAACGACGCGGGAAGGTGGATGAAATCCGCGGACGTCCTGGTGAGTTCAAGCCGCAGCGAGGGGCTTCCCTTTAACGTGATGGAGGGTATGCACCTTGGTCTGCCCGTCGTGGCAAGCGCGGTGAAGGGGCATATCGACCTGGTGGAGGACGGCGTCAACGGCTTTCTCTATCCATACGGCGACGCGGCGGCCTTCGCCGAAAAGGTCCGCCGCCTGCGGGAGGATAAAGACTTATACAACAGGCTCTCTCATGCCGCGAAGGAATCTGTGAATATGTACGGGCTGAGAGAGGTATTTCCGCTTGTTGCGCAGAAGTACGGGAAGCTCATCGAGGGGGACTGAAGACGGCGAAACAGGCCGCCGGAAACCCGCAGTAAACCCGCCGGAAAACCCGCCGAAAACCAGCAGGAAAACAAAAGGATGTTTATGAATCGCATGTCCGTCCTATGAAGCCGCTCTATCCCGTTTTCCTCAGATGATTTCCAGTTCATTCGCGGACGGAAACGGCGGGAATGATTTGCAGACGCTGTCCTGATACCAGTAGCAGACCGAGGAAATGTCGTCCTGCAGCGGCAGATACCGCCCTTCGTCGCGCCATCCGAGCGCCTGAATCGTGACGCGGATATTCTTCTTGAAATAAATCGGATCGGGAATATGCCAGCGGTACAGGGAGAAGCGCTGATTCGCGCTGTACAGCCCATCTGGGCGAATCACTTTGGCAAGCCCCGTGTACGGGGTGCAGAATTCCTGATACCGCCCGCCAATGTCGAAATTATAGGAACCGCAGAAATAGTCCTCTGTTCCGGTGCCGCAGATGGTTGGAAATTCCCTGTCGTCATCCAGATAGAACTTGATTTCTCCTTCGCCCCACCAGCGGTTGTTATTGACGCCCCAGAACAGATAGGTGCCGACGTACTGACCGTTCCCCTGAACCTGATCCAGAATGGTATAGACCTCTCCATAGGGCAGCGGATTGACGCGGCGGAACTGCGCGTGAAAATAAGCGCAGCCTTCCGGCAACTTTTGCAAAACATAGTCGATCTGGTAATAAACGGTGATTTCATGAACACCGATATTCTCCAGTGTCATTTTGCAGTTTTTGTAAAACGGCATTTCCCAGTAGCTGTTAAAAGCGCGCTTCGGATTCACGCATATCGGCAGAGAGGTGAGCTGCGCGTACTGCAGAGAGTCGGCGCAGGCAAAGAAATCGGAGAGCGGCGTTTCCACGGAAGGGGTTTCACTGTCGTCCCAGTATATCCGCAAAACGAGTTTGCGGTTTTGAGCGCTGCTGTCGGTGAACCAAAGATGCTTGATGATGCCGGGGCCTTCGATCGCGGCGAGGGGAAATACCTCGCCCGGCTGAATGACGACGGAGGGGGAGATTTTCCAACCCTGTCCAAGTTCCCTGGCACAGTTTTTTCCGGTTCCTTCCGTTGCCATGCCGCCCTTTCCTTTGGCGCCTGTGAAGTTTTCAGCAGAGATGGAACGGGACTCCGCGTCGCTGATTCTTGCAAGTGATGATAAATCGGTCATGATGATGCCTTCCTTTCGTGTATGAGATGAGAGGCTCTTACGATTCGGAACGCGGCCTCTCCTATAAAAATGCCCAGCAGCATACCCGCCAGAACGTCGGTCGGATAGTGCACCGAAAGATACAGCCTCGAAAATGAGATCAGCGCCGCCAGAATGAGACACGGAATTCCGGCGCGCGGACGGTTTCGAAACAGTGCCCACGCGGCGCCGAAAGAAGCGAGAGCGTGCCCCGACGGAAATGAAAAATCCCGCATCCGCGGCCCGATCAGAACCAGCGCGGTATTCAGTTCGTAGGGACGGACCCTCGCGATGAGCGGCTTTAGAAGGAGGTTTCCCGAAAGGAAACAAAGCAGAAGAGACAGCGCCATTGTGAACCCGGTATCGCGCTGCTTTTTCAGAATTAACAGCAGAATCGTCAGCGCGATCCAGAACCACCCTTTGTCTCCAAGGAAGGTTATAAAGCGCATAATCAAATTGAGCGCCGGCGTCCTGTGCACATTGAGCCACTCGAGGACCCGCATTTCCCAAGGGAAATAGAATGTCATTGGCTGTTCTCTCCCGCCTGTATCTGTAAATTACCCGTCTGTATCTGCAAGTCTTCCGTCTGTTTCCGCGATTCTCCCGCCGCACTCTACAAATACAAAACAATGCGGCGAAACGCGGCGGGAAGCATCACAGTATCGAGATCATTGATATCGACCCAGAAAGTTTCAGGGCCGTTTTCATCCGTCTCATTTTGAAGCGGTCCTTCATTTTGAAGCGTTTTCTCAATTCGGAGCGGTCCTTCTTTTTGAAACGCCTCCTCACTTTGAAGCGCGTCCGCAAGCCATACCTCGATAAGCCAGCGTATATGGCTGAAATCATGTTCATATTCGAAACAGGGCAAAGGTTCCGTTGTATTCAATTTGAATGTTTTCTTCCATGTTTCCCATGAGGATTCTGTGCGGTCGACGCCCGGAAACTCCAAAAGTCCGGCAAGAACGCCCTGCTTCTGCCGGCGGCTCAGCAGCACCCGATCGCCCTGGCGGACGATGAGCACATAGCGGTGCACCGTCTCCGGCTCCGGTTTTTTCTTTTTGAGAGGAAGAGAGGATGCGATCCCCTTTTCGTATCCCTGACATTCGCCTTGCACGGGGCATATATCGCAGCGCGGATGATTCGGAATACAGACCATGGCTCCCAGTTCCATAAGACTTTGCGTAAACTCGCCGGCCTGCCCCGCGGGAATCTGCTTTTGCACGATCTGCGTAATCTTCCGGCGGGCCGGCGCCGTCAGCACGTCTTCTTCCAGCGCGTAAAGCCGCGCGATGACCCGAAGCACATTTCCGTCGACAGCGGGGTACGCCTTGCCGAAAGCTATGGAGCAGATCGCCCCCGCCGTATAATCGCCGACGCCCGGAAGCGCCCGCACGCTTTCGTAGTCCGAGGGGAATCTTCCGTTCCAGTTTTTCATAATGACCTGTGCGGCGCGTTTCAGATTCCGTGCCCGGGAGTAGTAGCCGAGACCTTCCCAGTACTTAAGAACCTCTTCCTCATCGGCCTCCGCCAGCGTCTGAATATCCGGAAATCGTTTCAGAAACCGGAGATAGTACCCGGTCACGGCCTCGACCCGCGTTTGCTGCAGCATAATCTCCGAAATCCAGACGGCATACGGGTCTAAACTGTCCCGCCAGGGGAGATCCCGCTTATTCGTCTGATACCAGCGCACCAAAAGCGAAGCCCACCGTTTTGGCTCTTCCATCGCTACCGCCCTTCAGCCGGCCCTTCGTTTCAGGGTCCGGTTCTTCGCTCCAAGGTCCTGTTTTTCACTCCAAGGTCCGGTTCTTCGTTTCATGGTCTGGTTCTTCGCTTCAAAGTCCTTTTTTTCGCTTCAAAACCCGGTTCAAGGCTCCGAAGGTCCTGTTCCTGCCGCGCGGTTACACTTCCTCGTCTTCCAGCTCCTTGATATCGCCGACCGGCGGCGTAAGGCCCTCGATTTTGATGCCGTTCTTCTGCGCGTAATCCCAGAGAGCCGCGTGAATCGCCTGTTCCGCGAGCAAAGAGCAGTGGACCTTGACCGGCGGCAGGCCGTCGAGAGCCTCCATAACCGCCTTGTTCGTAACCGTAAGCGCTTCCTGAACCGTCTTTCCGATGACCATTTCCGTGGCCATGCTGGAAGTCGCTACCGCGGCGCCGCATCCGAACGTCTTGAATTTGACATCCTTTATGACGCCGTCCTCGACTTTGAGGAAAATCCGCATGATATCGCCGCATTTCGCGTTTCCGACCGTTCCGACGCCGTCCGCGTTATCAATTTCGCCCATGTTGCGCGGATGCATAAAATGATCCATAACCTTTTCCGAATACTGCATGGTTCTCTCTCCCTTCAGCTCTGGTGTTCCGGATGATGTTTCAGATAGTCCTCATATAGAGGCGACATGTCGCGCAGACGGTCCACAATCGGGGGAATTTTTTCCAGAATGTAGTCCACGTCCTCCTTTGTGTTTTCGCGGCCGAGGGTAAGGCGCAGCGAACCGTGCGCGATCTCGTGCGGCAGACCGATCGCCATCAGGACGTGCGAAGGGTCGAGCGAGCCGGAGGTGCAGGCGGAGCCGCTGGAGGCGCAGATGCCGGCCATATCCAGCAGGAGCAGCAGGGACTCGCCTTCAATGAACTGGAAACTGAAATTCGCGTGTCCGGGCAGACGGTTCTCCCGCGGACCGTTAAGGCGGGTAAAGGGGACCCTTTTAAGAATTTCGTCAATCAAATAGTCGCGCAGCGGGCTAAGCCTGCGGATATGCTCGTCAAGCTCCGCCGCAGCGAGTTCGATCGCCCTGCCCATGCCAACGATGCCGGCGACGTTCTCCGTCCCCGCGCGGCGTTTACGTTCCTGCGCGCCGCCGTGCAGAAAAGGCGGCAATTTGACGCCTTTGCGTATGTAGAGCGCGCCGACGCCTTTCGGACCGTAGAACTTGTGGCCGCTCATGGACAGCAGATCGATTTTCATTTCCTCCACATCGATCGGTACGTTCCCGACGGCCTGCACGGCATCCACATGAAAAAGCACGCCCTTTTCCCGGCAGATCGCTCCGATTTCGGCAACGGGATTGATCGTTCCGATTTCGTTGTTGGCAAAGATGACGCTGACAAGAACCGTCTCATCGGTGATGGCCTCCCTAAGGGCATCCATCTTGACAAAGCCCTCGGAATCCACCGGCAAATACGTGATTCTGGCTCCGCGGACCTTCTCCAGATATTCGCAGGTATGAAGCACCGCATGGTGTTCGACCGCCGTCGTGACGATATGGCTGCCCTTATTCGCGCAGGCTTCAAAGACGCCCTTAATAGCCCAGTTGTCGGCTTCCGTCCCGCCGCCGGTAAAATAAATTTCATCGGGATCTCTTGCGCCGATCGCCTTCTGCACCTGCTTTCTCGCTTCTTCGATCGCGTTTTTGCTGTTGCGCGCGATTTTATAGATGCTGGAAGGATTTCCGTACTCTTCCTTCAGATACGGCAGCATCGCGTCAAGAACCTCCGGACGCACACCCGTCGTCGCGGAGTGATCCGCGTATACCATTCTTTCCATATTCAGAATTCACTCCTTCTCTACTGATGCCGGTTCCATTTGCCGGTTCTTCAGATCCGCCAGGGTAATCCCGTCGACCGTTTCGTTGATGCAGTCGGCGACCCGTTTCCAAACGTATTTCACGACGCAGCTTTTTTCGTTCGCGCACTCCTTATCGCTGGTCAGCGCGCACTCGACAGGATTCAGGTCCCCTTCGCCGACGCGCAGAATCTCCCCGACGCTGATCTGGTCGAGGGGCCGCGCCAGCCGGTACCCGCCGAAGGCGCCGCGAATGCTTGTAACCAGTCCGGCCTTTCGCAGCCGGGGAAAGAGCTGTTCCAGATACTGTTCGGAAATTCCCGTGCGGTGCGCGATCTGTGTCACAGGCTGCGGATTGCCTTCGCCGTGCAGCGCCAGATCGGCCATGGCCATGAGACTGTAACGTCCTTTGGTTGAGAGTTTCACACGAATCTCCTTTCCGCGCCTGTAAATCAGTTCCGCGCTCCTGATTCCAATTCTGATTATTTTAATCAGGTTTAGCTATATGATAACAAAGGATTTCGTATTTGTCAACACGTTTGCCGTCTTTTTCCGCGTTCAGTCGTCCTCGGTCAGTTTATACGGCGTCACCTGATAGACATAATAGTTGAGCCAGTTGGAATAAAGGAGATTCGCGTGGCTGCGCCATGTTTTTTTCGGTGCTTTCGTCGGATCGTCGTCCGGAAAATAATGAAGCGGCATCTGAACGGGCAGGCCCTTTTTCAGGTCGCGGAAATATTCGTCGCGAAGCGTCGTCGCGTCGTATTCCGAATGGCCTGTGACGAAAACCTGTTTTTTGTCGCGGGAGATCATTAAATACACGCCGGCCTCCTCGGAGGTGCAGAGAATCCGCAGTTCCGGGCGGCGCAGCACCTCCTCTACGGGCGTATAGGTATGACGGGAATGCGGCGCGAGAAAAACGTCGTCAAAGCCGCGGATTAAGTCGATATTATCGGGAATGCGGGTATGCTGGAATACGCCGAACATTTTCTTCGGAAGCTCCCGCTTGGGAATCCCGTAATGATAGTACAGCCCGGCCTGCGCGCCCCAGCAGATATGATAGGTCGAGGTTACGTGCGTTTTTGTCCACTCCATGATTCCGCACAGTTCGTCCCAGTAGTCAACCTCCTCAAAGGGCAGCATTTCCACAGGCGCGCCGGTGATCACCATGCCGTCGAAACGCTGCGTACGCACGGCGTCGAATGTTTCGTAATGCTTCAGCAGATAGTCCTGCGAGACATTTTTTGATTCATGGGTTGACATCGTAAGAAGCGTAATCTCGACCTGCAGCGGGGAGTTGCCGAGCATTTTCAGAAGCTGGATCTCCGTCTGCCGCTTAAGAGGCATCAGATT
>CAYUPA010000067.1:0-7991 GCA_964446565.1 uncultured Lachnospiraceae bacterium | reverse complement strand
GAACGACGCCGTCCACCGGAATCGTTTCCCCGGGACGCACGAGAAAAACGTCACCCTTTGCCACCTGTTCGACCGGCACCGTCAGCGCCTCGCCGTTCCTCTCAACGACCGCCGTTTTCGGCGCGAGCTTCATCAGGCCCTTGAGCGCGTCCGTCGTCCGGCCTTTCGAGCGGGCCTCGAGCAGCTTTCCGACCGTAATCAGGGTCAGAATTGTGCCGGCCGACTCGAAATAGAATTCATCCATATAGGCCATGGCGCCTTCCATATCGCCCATGACGTACGCGTTTGTCATGGCAAACAGCGCGTAAACGCTGTAGCCGAAGGCCGCCGTCGCCCCCAGCGCCACCAGCGTATCCATATTTGGCGCGCGGTGCCAGAGGCTCTTATAGCCGCTGATAAAGAAACGCTGATTCACGACCATGATCGAGCCGGCAAGCAGAAGCTGGAGAAGTCCCATCGCCAGATGATTCTTTTCAAAATACGACGGGACCGGCAATCCAATCATGTGCCCCATGGAGAAATACATAAGAACGGCCAGTAAAACCAGCGAAACGATAAGCCGGTTCCTGAGGGCCTTCTCTTCGCGGTTTTCCAGCGCTTCTTCGGCGGCGACGCTGTCCGCGGCACTGCCCCCGACAGCAGCCGTGCCTGCAACAGTTCCTCCCGCAGCAGCACCGCCTGCGGCAGCAACACCGCCTGCAACAGCAGCTCCCGCTGCAACAGCAGCTCTGGCTGCTGTTTTGCCCTTTTTTGAGGCCCCGTAGCCCGCCTTCTGCACGGCCTTAATGATGGAGGCCGGATCCGCCGTGCCCTCTACGCCCATGGAATTGGTCAGCAGGTTCACCGCGCAGGACGTAACGCCCGGAACCCGGGAAACCTCCTTCTCCACCCGCGCGGCGCAGGCCGCGCAGCTCATTCCGGTTATCCTGTACTGCTCCATAATGCCCCGCAGCCCTCCTCTGTCAATGATATTTCGGCAGATAAGCGCCGTGCGCGGCAATCAGATCATCGACCATTTTTTTGATGGTATCAATGTCAAGTTCGCTCGCGGTGTGCGGGTCCAGCATCGCTGCCTGATAAATGTGCTCGAGCTTTCCGGTGCGGGCGGCTTCGATCGTAAGAAGCTGCACGTTGATGTTGGTCATGTTCATGGCGGCACACTGCACAGGAAGAGCGCCCACGTAGCAGGGATGCACGCCGTAGCCGTCTACAAGGCAGGGAACCTCGACGCACGCGTCCTCCGGAAGGTTCGAAATCAGCCGTCCGGTATTGAGGACGTTGCCGCCGATTCGGTACGGCACGCCGGTCACGATGGCTTCCATGATATGGGAGGCGTACTCTTTGGAGCGCTCATGCTCCTTTACGCCGGTCTCAAGCAGTTCGGCGTACTCCTTTTTCCAGGCCGCGATCTGATTGACGCAGCGGCGCGGATATTCGTCGAGAGGAATATTGTACCGTCCGACGCGCTCCGGATATCTGTCCTTGATATAAAACATGTTATATTCCGCGTTATGCTCGCTCGATTCCGTACAATAGTAGCCGAAATTGCGAATATAGTCGAAGCGGACCTTATCCTTAAACTCCGGGTCTTCCATTTTTGCCGGCACGCGCGCCTTGATCTCCGGATAGAGGTCAGCGCCGTTTTTATCCTTAATCTCAAGCAGCCACGCCATGTGATTGATGCCCGCAATCAGCTCCCTGCGGCCATCCAGCCTGTCCTCCATGCCGACCTCGTTTAACAGCGTCTCGGAGCAGACCTGCACGCTGTGGCAGAGCCCGACCGTCCGGATATTGGTATACCGCTGCATATAACCGGAAAGCATCGCCATCGGATTGGTATAATTCAAAAACAGAGCGTCCGGGCAGACTTCCTCCATATCGCGGGCAAAATCCGCCATGACCGGAATCGTACGGAGCGCCCGCATGATGCCGCCGATCCCAAGCGTATCGCCGATCGTCTGGCGGAGACCGTATTTCTTCGGCACCTCAAAATCGATGATCGTGCAGGGATCATAGAGACCAACCTGAATCGCATTGACTACAAAACTCGCGCCGCAAAGCGCCTCTTTGCGCTGTTCCACGCCAAGATAACATTCGATCTTTCCGTAGCCGCCCTTGTTTTTGCGCATGGCTTCCAGAATGACCTGACTTTCCTTCAGGCGTTCGCCGTCGATGTCATAAAGCGCGAATTCGCTGTCGCGCAGAGCCTCCGAACACATGCAGTCGCCGATTACGTTGCGGGCGAATACGGTGCTGCCGGCGCCCATAAAAGTAATCTTCATAGCAGGAATCCTCCTATTTGTATGGTTCAAATATAACTGACACTGGGGAAAAAGAGTATTCGCGAGGCTGCGGAAAAACGGGGATTTTCGAAGATGCGGAAAAACGGGAAATTTACGAGGCTGCGGAAAAAAGAGACTTTGCGAAGCTGTGGAAACACAGAGTATTCGCGAGGCTGCGGGAAAAAGGGATATCCGCGCTCCGCGGTCTTAGCCTTGTGTAAAATGGCGGACGCGAAGCGGAATTCCCAGCGATTGCGCGAGAGCCTTCGAAGCTTCGATGTCCTTTTCGGAAAGCGTGTCAACGACGGTCATTTTCACATCCGGAATGTACTTCCGACATTCCTTCGCAAAGGCGAGCATCGCCTCAAAAGACCCCGCTCCGAATGTTGGACGGGTAACCGCAAGATAGGCCTCCGCATCCGGCGCGTTCAGGCTGATCGAAACCGCGTCAAGACACGTGCCCAGCTTCTCCGCCGTGCCCGGGCCGTTAATCAAATCGCAAAGCCCGTTGGTGTTAAGGCGAAGCCGGACCGAAGGATAGTGCGTCCGAATATACCGCGCGGTCGCGATGAGCTTCTCCAGCGCGCAGGTCGGCTCACCGTATCCGCAGAATACCGCTTCGCCGTACCGCGCAAGGCCGAAGGCATCGATCGCCGCGTTGATCTCCTCCTGCGACGGCTCGTGATCGAGCCAGAGAGAATCCGCGGAGCCGAGGCCGTCCGTCTGCGAGCGGATGCAGAACGTACAGGCGCAGCAGCAGCGATTGGTAATGTTCAGGTACGCGGACGTACCGTAAGAATATATGATATCTCCCATGCAAATCCTCCTTACAGTCTCGTTTCGAAATCGGGCCGCCGGGGCGGTCTTTCCGCTGTGTTATACTCCTTTATTCTACCCTTTGCGGTTGCCTTTTGTCCTACCCTTTATACCCTCTTCTTTATTTTACCTTTTAGACCGATTTTGTCAAGAGCGAAGGCGATAAGGATGAAAATAACCGCGCTGCCGCCGGACTGGATCGCGCTGCCGTAAAGCCCCGCCACCGCCGCGCCCCATGTGCCGAACATAAGGCCTTCCGCCGTAAGATAGCCTCCCGCCGAAATCAGTCCGCTGAAAAGAGTTGCCGCGATATTGCGCGGGCAAAGAATCCGGTCCTTCTTTGCCGTAAAAGGAAGACAGATCAATATTTTAATGATGACGGTCGGAATCGCCCAGACCGGCGCCGTTAATAAGTCCGCAAGTCCGCCGCCGATCGCGCCGGCGGCCATGGCGTACGGCAGGGGCAGCAGAGTCGCCGCGATATAGATCAGCGAGTCCCCGAAATGGATATAACCTTCGTTCACGCCGGTCGGAATATGGCCGATATACGCGGTCAAAACTGTAATCATCGCCGCCAGCGCCGCCGTCATAACCAGATAAAATGTTTGGTTCTTTTTCATGATAATTGTTCCCCCAGCTTCCATAAATTCCGTTCATACGCGATGCCGTCGTTGCGGTCCGTCCCGTCGCGCCTTGCTTCCTGAATCGCCTGCCCGATCCATTCCGCGGTCCGCGCTACGATTTCCGTGAGGGAATGCTTCCCCCGCACCAGTCCCGCCGTCACGGCGGAGGCCATCAGGTCCCCGGTTCCGGAATAGCTGCCGCCCTCGGACGGCACCGAAACGGCGGAAACCTCGCCCCGGTCGCCGACGATATTGAAGATGCGTTCCCGCGACGGAACGCCCGTAATGACGACCCGCGCGGGGCCGCGCCGCATCAGCCTTTTCGCAAGTTCCTCCGCTTTTTCTACCGGAAGCGATGCCTCGGGCTCTTCCTCGAGCAGAATACAGGCCTCTGTAAGATTCGGCGTAATGACGTCCGCCCGGAACGCAAGAGACCGGATGCGGTCACAGAGCTCTTTCGTACAGACGCGGTAGAGATGTCCGTTGTCGCCCATCACAGGATCGACGGCCAGCAGGGTCGACGGTGTCCGAAACGTCCGTAAAAATGTCTCGACATGGTCCATCTGTCCGGCGTTCGCGAGAAATCCCGTCAAAATCGCGTCGAAACGCAGCGCCATCTTCCTCCACTCCTCGATATAGCGCTCCATCCGGTCGGAATAATCATCCATAAAATAACTTTCATATCCGGTCTGATTCGAAAGAATCGCCGTGGGAAGCGGACAGGCCTGCACCCCCAGACAGGAAAAAACCGATATGGCCGCCACGAGCGAGCATTTGCCCAGCCCCGAAAGATCATTGACAACCGCCGCCTTCGGAATCATAGAATCCCCCCTCTGCTGCGAATACGACCGACTTTTCGTGCCGCGCCTGCTGCTGGCGAATACGCCTGCCATCCTTCGTACCGCGCCTGCCGCCGGCGAATACGCCTGACATCCTTCGTATTCGAATACGCTTGACATCCTTCGTATTTCGCCTATAATTATAAACAAAACTGACACCTTGAAAACAGCCAGTTTTAATATTATTTATGGGGCCAGATAAGTTCGAAAACAGCCGGTTTTCCTGTTACTTACGCGGGCAAAGCATCTCGAAAACAGCCGGTTTTCCTGTTATTTACGCGATAGAAGCAACTCGAAAACTGTCTGTTCTCCTGTTATTTACGAGGGAAAAGCAATATGAAGGAAATTACCTGCAAACTGATTCCCCATGGCGAAACGCCGCTATATGAACAGCTGTACCAGTGGATTGCCGGGGAAATTCAGACAGGCCGCCTTCGGGAAGGGGAAAGGCTCCCCTCCAGGCGGGCGCTAAGCGAACATCTCAATATCAGCCGCAACACCGTGGAGACCGCTTACGGGCTTCTCGTCGCGGAAGGGTATCTTCGCTCCATTCCCCGCAGCGGTTTCGTCGTCTGTCCCGTCATGCCTCTGCGCGCGCAGTCTCCACCGTCAATCACCGCGGCGCCTGCGGCGTTAAAATCAGCGGCACAGAAATCGGCGGTGCCGGACCCGGCGGCGTCTAAACCGGCGGCCTCAGCCCCGACGGTGCCAGCCTCGGCGGCGTCCAAACCGGCGGTCTCTTGCCCAGCGGCACACAAACCGGCAGTTTCCGGCCCGGCGGGGTCCGCCGCGGAGGATACGAAGCCTTTTACGATTTCGTTTTCCACCGACGCGATCGACACCTCGCTGTTCCCGTATTCCTCCTGGGCGCGGATCATGAAGGAAATCGCGTATGAAAATCCGGATATTCTGCAAAAGGGACATTATCAGGGGGATTCCGCGTTTCGCGCCACGCTTGCGGATTTCCTGCATCAGTACCGGGGAGTGGACTGCGACGCCAGCCAGATTGTGATCGGCGCGGGGATGGAATTCCTTCTGAACCAGATTTTGCAGCTTCTGCCGCTTTCGGAAGGCGTCGCGCTGGAAAACCCGGGTTATATGACGGCCTACCACGCTGTACGCAACAGCGGGCACCCCCTGTACCCTGTCGGTCTGGATACGCAGGGCATGAATCTCGAAAACCTCCGCGCCTCCGGCGCCAAAATTGCGTATGTCACGCCGTCGCACCAGTTTCCGACCGGTACGACAATGCCCGCCGGGCGGCGCACACAGCTGATTTCATGGGCCAATGAGGAGACAGACCGCTACATTCTTGAGGACGATTATGACAGCGAATTCCGTTACGCGACACGGCCGATTCCGGCGATGCAGAGCCTCGACCAGGAGGGGAGCGTGATCTACCTTGGTTCCTTCAACCGAACCGTCGCCCCCGCGATCCGCGTCGCCTACATGGTGCTTCCTCCGCGCCTTCTCAGCCTGTATCAGGAGACTTTCAGCTACAGCTCCTGTACGGTTTCCCGCTTCGAACAGCAGGCGCTCAACCGATTTATCGGACGCGGCCTGTACGGACGGCATCTGCGCCGCGAACAGCAGCTGTACAGGAAGCGCTGTCTTCTGCTGACGCAGCGTCTTAAAAGCATTCCTCATGCCAAAATATACGGCGATGGCGCGGGGCTGCATTTTTTACTGACTCTTCCGAAGTATTCCGAACAGCGGCTCATCGAACTGGCCGCGCAAAAGGGGATTCAGGTACAGGGCCTTTCCCGTTATTATCACGGCGGAAACCCTCCCCCGTCGACCCTTGTAATCGGCTTCGGGGGCTGTGATGAAAACCAGATTGAGGAGGCGGTCCGCAGGCTCGCCGAGGTTTTAACATAACATAAATTCCCAAAGGAAATTCCGCCGCGGAACCTGCCGCGGGAATTTACGCTTTGGGAATTTACGTGGAAATTTACCGTTCGGATAGAAAGCGCGTTCTTCTTAAAGAGCGTTGCCTTTTTCACGGCGGAATGATAGAATAGACTAAATTCAAATGAAAGGCGGAGCAATTTCATGCTTTCACCGGAAAAAAAGGAATTCATCGAATTTATGATGAACGCGGACGTACTGCGTTTTGGCGAGTTTAAAACCAAAAGCGGCCGTCTCTCTCCGTATTTCATCAATACCGGTTCTTACCGGACCGGGGCGCAGATCGCCTCGCTGGGCCGGTTCTATGCGCGCCTTGTCAAAGCGACGGTCGGCGCGGCATTCGACGCCATGTTCGGGCCCGCCTACAAGGGAATTCCGCTGGTTACTTCGACCGCTGTGTCCCTCTGCAGGGATTTCGGAATCGATAAACCGTTTTTTTTCAATCGGAAAGAGATCAAGGATCACGGCGAAGGCGGCAGCCTTGTCGGATATCAGCCGGCGGACGGCGACAGACTGATCATCATTGAGGACGTGATCACAGCCGGCACAGAGGTCCGGGAAGCGGTGCCGCTTCTGAAAGCGGCGGGCCGTGTTTCCGTGGAGCACATGTTCATTTCCGTCAACCGCTCCGAGGTCGGGCGCACGCCCGGGAAGACGGCGGTGATGGAAGTGTACGAGGAATTCGGCATTGAGGTGCACTCCCTCGTTTCTGTGCTGGATATCCATGAATATCTGAAGGAAAAGCCGGAATATGCGGGCGTCCTGAAAGCAACGGAGGAGTACATGGAAAGGTACTGCGTTCTATAAGCCATGACACTGGAAAGACTGTTATATTCCCTGCCCGTGGTCATCATCGCGACCTGTTTTCACGAACTTGCGCACGGGTATGTATCTTACCGGCTGGGCGATCCGACGCCAAAAGAAACGGGGCGGCTCACATTAAACCCGCTGCTGCTTCTGGACATCATCGGAAGGCTGTGTCTGCTGGTCTTCGGTTTCGGATGGGCGAAGCCGGTTCAGGTCAATCCAAACTATTATAAAAATCCGAAGCGCGGCATGGTTCTGGTCGCATTAGCGGGTCCTCTCATGAATTTTCTGCTGGCATTTACGGGCTGCCTTCTGGCGGGCCTGTTTACAAAGCTCGGCTCGAACGGCTTATCGTTCCGCTCGCAGACCGGATATTCCCTGTTCACGTTCGGAACGCGCTTCGCCTATTATTTTACGATTCTGAATATCGGCCTCGGCTCCTTCAACCTGATTCCGTTTCCGCCGCTCGACGGCTCGAAGGTGCTGCTGTCTCTTCTGCCGGAAAGGCTGTACTTCAAGTGGATGAAGTACGAGCGGTATGGTCAGCTGATTCTTATGGCGGCCCTGTTTTTCGGCGTACTGGACCGGCCGCTGTATTTCATCCAGTCAAATTTATATCAATGGATGATGCGGATTTCCTACGCGATCTTTTCGATATGAACGGTTGTGTGTGTCATGAAGAAAAAGTTGGACGGGGAGACCTAACGTGGCGTCGG
>CAYUPA010000066.1:7254-8026 GCA_964446565.1 uncultured Lachnospiraceae bacterium | reverse complement strand
AGAGCCTGTCCCACACACTCTTTCGGCTTCGTGGAAGACTCCACATACCGCGCCGGATATCCCTGCGTTTTCATTCCGGGATGGGCCTGATGGATGTAGGCGAGATATTCCGCGTTAAAGCAGGCGATAACGGTTCGATCCTTCAGGCCGAACCGGTCAAGCGTTTCAATCGTCCTGTCCGCCAGCTCGTGTCCCCACTCCTTATCCACGTCTTTCAGCTCTACGTTCAGCAGCACTTCGTACGGAGCCGCGGCCATAAGCGCAAGCGTTTCCTCCAGCGTCGGAATTCGCTCGCCCGCAAAACGCTCACCCTTTTTGACGCCGGCGTCGTAGCTTTTTACTTCCGCGAGCGTCATATCGGACAAAAGTCCCCTGCCGTTCGTCGTGCGCGCTATATCCGCATCGTGACAGATCACCAGCTGCCTGTCTTTCGTAAAATGCACGTCGAATTCGATCATATCCAGCCGCTCGTCGAGGGCCGCCTGAAAAGAGACCAGCGTATTCTCCGGATAGAGCGCGCAGATTCCGCGATGCCCGTCGATCATAATATTGGTCGTGCTTTCCTTATCCCACATCATTTTGTATTCCTCCTTGTTCCTGTCAAGCGATTTTTTCGCTCCTTGTTCCTGTTTCGTACAGGCGAAGGTGTTTCGCCTTCGCCTGCATTATAACATTCCTCTCTTCGCAGCGCAAGAAAATAATGGATGAACGGCGGGGCGTGACGACCAACCCGAGTTTGCGGACTCCAAACTCCTCCCGAGTTTGCCACTTG
>CAYUPA010000066.1:0-7244 GCA_964446565.1 uncultured Lachnospiraceae bacterium | reverse complement strand
TTATTATTCAGATTTACACGGATTTACAAAATTTACGGGTTTGGCACGGGAGTTGTCAAAGAGCTCCTGCGGTGCTATAATGGAACAAAAATCAGGGGAGGCGGTTATGCTGTCTGGGGAACAAAAAGGGAATGGAATCCCGGATTCGGATTTTGCAGATGTCGATATCACGAACGACTATATGTTTTCGACCGTTATGCAGAATTCTGCCTTGTGCATGGAGCTTTTGGAATCTCTTCTTCCGGGTACAAAAATCCAAAAACTGAACTATATTCAATTTGATGAAGACGGCTCGGAAATCAACAGCGAGAATACGAGGACAGCCGTTCAGTCCGAAACACAGAAAACGGTGTCCGGATACTTCGGGTTTCGCGGGGTGCGCCTGGACGCTTATGTGGATGACGGTAAGTCCGTGTACAACATTGAAATGCAGACAACTGATGACAGGGCGCTTGCCAAACGCTGCCGCCTGTACCAGTCGCATATCGACATTTCCCAGCTTCGGCGCGGTGAAAACTATGATAAACTCAGGCCGTGCTTCGTGATTTTCATCTGCAAATACGATCCGTTCGGTCTGGGATATTACCGCTATAGCTTTCAGAACCGGTGTGACGAAAATAATGGTCTGATGCTGAACGACGGCGCATACAAGCTGTTCTTCAATACGGCGGGATATATCGGTGAAATTTCGCCGCAGCTGCGCGAACTTCTGAAATATATGAATGATCCGGGCGCCTATTCTGTAAACGAGAGCAGCAATGATCTGATTCAGAAGATTGAGAGGGCCGTGAACACGGCTAAAATGAATCAGGAATGGAGGGACGCATTTATGACATATCAGATGAAACAGAGAGAAGCGGAACTGCGCGGCGAAGCAAGAGGACGGGCTGAAGGAAAAAAAGAAAATGCGACCGAGACAGCGAAGAAGATGATCCGCAGGGCGATGCCTGATGATCTGATCGCGGAACTGAGCGGGCTTTCCATTTCCGATGTCAACGCGCTCAAAGAGCAGACGCCGCATTAGGCTTTCTGAGAATCCGGCGCTGTACGGAGGGTTTAACCGCGAACTAAAATTCAGTATCTCGCCGGGCATATAGGGCATAAGCTGACCCTTAAGGCCAGACCACGGGCGGCTGGTCAATTAACCGGGTTTCTGCCATTTTCCAGTGACTTGCTGTAAGATGAGGTTGCGGGAATATCGCTGCGGGGAACGTTCGTTACAAAGATAAGGACAGGAGATATGAATTATGAGAATTCCCAGGCCATTTTTGCCCGTTTGCGTCGAAAGCGCAAACCTGTGTCATACGGTCTACGTAGTGGATCGCGATTATACCTTCGGTCCTGACGGGCTGCCGGTTTCCATCCGGTCGCAGGGACAGGAGCTTTTGGCGTCTCCGGTGCGGATTGTCTGCGTGGAGGACGGCGCGGACGCCGTCTGGGATGATCAGTATCCGGAGAACGAGAGCGAGAGCTTCATCCAAAGCAGAAGCGATGAAAAAGCGGTGATCTGCGGCGCAAAACAGTCGGAGCGGTTCATTCTGGACAGCTGTACCACGGTGAACTATGACGGCAGCATGGAGATCGACCTGAAATTCATGACGCGAGGGAAAACGGTGGCTCAGGAGTTTGGCATCGCCGACGTGAAGCCTGTCCGGTTCAAATTGGACAGACTCTGGTTAGAGATTCCGCTCAAACGGGAAACGGCGACGCTTTTTCATATGTTTCCGAATTGCGCGATGAAGCTTTTGGACGGCAGTGTGCGTGAAATGGGACAAATGACCATGAGCGGCAGAGTGCCCGGGGCGGACGCTGTGCTTCCCTTCCGGCCGCTGCTCTGGATAGGCGACGAGGAGCGGGGACTGGGGTGGTTTGCGGAGAATGACAGGAACTGGCAGCCGGCGGACCGGGCGAGCGCCATGGAGTTCGTATGGGAGGAAAATGCCTTGACGCTGCGCGTCCATCTCCTGGACAGCCAACCGGTTTCATGGAAAAGGGATCCGGCACTGGGAATGGGATATTTCCCGGTGGATTTCCGGTTTGGCCTGATGGCGACGCCTGTAAAGCCTTTCCCCAGGCAGCCCTACCTGCATAACGCCTTCCATCTTGACTGCGGCATCAAGATCAAGGGGAATTACGGGGACTATCTGGCGGATCAGGGCCGGTTCGACAGGCTCAGGGAAATGGGAGTTACAACGCTGATCCTGCATGAAAAATGGAATAAATCCCAGAACTGGTTCGAATTGTCCGAATATACGGCGCGCCAGCTTACGTTTATCGTTGAAGAGTGCCATAAACGCGGAATCCGTGTGCTTCCTTACTTTGGCTATGAAATGTCCGCCATGTCCCCGGCGTGGAACAGCCTGCATGAAAAGGCGCTCTTACGCAGCGCGGACGGGAGCCATACGGGCGGATGGTGGCGCGTCCCGTTCCAGCGGGATTACATAGTCTGTTACAATTCGGAATATCAGGACCTGTTTCTTGAGGGCATTACGAGGCTCATGGATACCTATCATATTGACGGCGTATATCTGGACGGTACGTCGGAACCGCGGTTTTGCTGCAATACGGAGCACGGCTGCGGCTGGTACGACGAAGAGGGGACGCTACACGGAAGCTATGCGGTGAACGCTGTCAGACGTCTGTTTGAGCGGCTTTACGACATTGTGGAATCGCGCGGCGGCATGATAAACGTCCATGGGTTCGGATTCATCAATTTTACGGCATTGCCCTATATCCACCAGACCTGGTATGGGGAGAATCTTCAGTTCACGTTGATGAAAGGCACGACGGAAGATATTGATCTGGATTATTTCAGAACGGAATATACGGGCCGAAATATGGGTGTGCCGGTCGAATTCATTGTGTACGAGAACCGCCCTCTCTGGAAATTTGAAAGCGCGCTTTCCTGCTCGCTGCTCCATGGGATTTTGCCAAGGCCGAACGATATCGGGCATCCGCTGGAACTGATGGGGCGGGTTTGGAACATTCTGGGACGGTTTCCGATCGCCCAGTCGGAGTGGATGCCGTATTGGAAAAATACGGTTTCGGCATCCTCCTGTAAGGTGAAGGTCAGCTATTACCGGTATCGGACTCTGACCGGGGAGGTCCAGATTCTGGCGTTTGTCGCCAATATCAGCGCGTCGCCGCAGAAGGAGGTGACGGTCGCCTTTGAGGAGCCGGTTTCCTTCGCCGCCGACATGGAGCACGGGGAAGAGATTGGTTTTACTTTCGATCTCGACGGATACGGATACCGTATTTTGTTCGTGCGGTGAGAAAGCATAAAAGCGAATAGGAAAATCAAGAACAGGCGGAAAACAGATATGAAATTCATGCTGGGCTGCAACTACTGGGGATCCAAATACGGGATCAATATGTGGAAGGACTGGGACGCGGAATCCGTCCGAAACGATTTGAAAGTCCTTTCAGAAAATGGAATCCGCTGTATGCGCGTATTTCCGAACTGGCGGGATTTCCAGCCGGTTATGATGATCAGAGAGTGGAGAGGAAAAAACGGAGGCTATTACTATACGGATGATACGCCTGTGGATAACGAATTCGGGCTCGACTTTGGAAAGATCGAACATTTTCGTGAATTCTGTGGTTTTGCGTCGGAATATGGAATCGATCTCGTCGTGGCGATTCTGACAGGCTGGATGAGCGGGAGACTGTTTGTTCCGCCTGTGGCGGACGGGAAAAACCTGATCACGGACCCGGAGGCGCTGATGTGGGAGACGCGCTTCGTCCGCGGTTTCGTGCGCAGTCTGAAAGACAGAAAGGAAATCGTCGCCTGGGACCTTGGAAACGAATGTAACTGTCTGTCCGAAGCGGGAAGCCGCAGCGCTGCCTATATGTGGACGTACGCGATCCGCAGCGCGATTTTGACGGAGGACACAGGACGGCCTGTAATGAGCGGAATGCACGCGCTGGAGCCGGAGCGCAACGCGGTCTGGACGATTCAGGATCAGGGGGAACTGACAGATATTTTATGTACCCATCCGTACCCGTCGCCTACGGTAAAGAACGACAGAGAAGCGGTCAACGAGATGAGGCCGACGCTCGTCGGAACCGCGCAAACGCTGTATTACAGCGGCATTGGAGGCCGTCCCGCCATGATTCAGGAGCAGGGGACGTTCAGCCCGGTGGCAGCGAATGATGACATGGCGGCGCAGTACGTGCGGGCAAATTTGTTTACAAGCTGGGCGCATGGTTCTCTGGGGTATTTCTGGTGGTGCGCGCATGAGCAGATCCATCTCGATTATCATCCCTATACCGTATCCATGATGGAGCGGCAGCTCGGACTTTTATATTCGGATTTCACGCCGAAACCCGTGGCGCTGGCAATCCGGCAGTTCGGAGAGATGCTGGATGCGATGCCGTTTGAAACCCTTCCGGCCCGGAAAACGGAGGCTACGGTCATTCTGACGGACGGGGCCGATCCGCTGCAGTGTGCGATATCTTCTTTTATACTGGCCGTGCAGGCGGGATTTGACGTGCGGTTTGCGCAGCATGACCAGTTGAAATTTCCGGAAACGCCGGTCTATATCGTTCCCTCCATCCGCGGCTGGGCGCCGTTTGGAAAGCGGATGTATGATTTTCTGAAACAGCGTGCCGGGGAAGGCTGCAGCGTGTACATATCGCAGGACGACGGGCATCTGGTGGAGTTGGAGACCGTGATGGGAATCCGGTCTTACGGCTTTTCACGGGAAAATTTACAGGATGCCGTGTCCCTGGGAGGGAAAAGCGTACCCTTCGATTACGGCGGGCGCGTTCGTCTGGAATCGGTGGGCGCCGAGGTTCTGCTGCGCGCGTCGTCGGACGGCAACCCTGTGCTGACGCGAAACCGCTACGGCAAGGGGGAAATATATTTTCTGAATTTTCCGCTGGAAATCATGGCCGACGAGCGCCCGGGCGTTCTCAATCATCCGGAAGACGCTCCCTATTACGAGATTTACCGTAAGATTGCTTCGGGAGCCGTAAAGAACAGAATTGTAGAGAAGAAAAGCCCATATATCAGTGTGACGGAACATCCGTCAGAGGATGGAAGCGTGTACGTGGTGGCGGTAAACCACACGCCCTGCGCAAGGGCGGGTTCTCTCATATTCAAAGAGGGATGGAAATCCGAAGCGCTGTGGGGCGACCCGAAAGCGATCGACGGTTGCGATGCGGTCGTTTTGCGGGCGTTCCGACAGAAAAAATAAGGAGATGACAATATGAATCCGATAAGCGGATGTATCAATGTTGCCGATTATGTTGATTCCTCGGGAAAAGAGGAGGTTTCCGGCGCGCTGCAGGAGTTAATTGAACGCAGCCCGAACCGCACCCTTTTCTTTCCGGACGGCACGTACCGGCTTGCGAAACCCATTTTGACTCCCGCCGATCCCAGGAGGAGCGTTTCCCTGCACCTCACGGATTTTGCGGTATTAAAGGCGGACGAGGACTGGACATCCCCCGAGGCGATGGTGCGTCTCGGCGCTCTGTATCCGGCAAACGACATTTCGACAGACGGAAGCAACTACTCGCTAACGGGCGGGATCATAGACGGAAGCGGCGTCGCGCCGGGCGTGTCGATTGACGGCGGCCGGGAAACGGCAGTTCATCACGTTTCCATAAAACATACGCCTTTGGGGCTCCACATTAAGCACGGCGCGAACAACGGCTCTTCCGACGCGGATATTTCCAACGTAAACATCGTCGGCACGGGCGCCGTGAACTCGGTGGGGATTCTCATAGAAGGGTATGACAATACCGTTTCCTTCTCGCGGATCGCCAATGTATTCACCGGGGTGCGGGTTATCGGAGGCGGAAACATTCTGCGAAGCATCCACCCGCTCTACTATATAGGAAACCTTGAAAACTACCGGGAGAGCAGCGCGTTTCTGATCGAAGGTTCCGGCAACTTTTATGAGCACTGCTACAGCGACCAGTTCGGGATCGGTTTCCATATAAAAGGCGACTGCCGCGACACAGCGATGAACAACTGCATGTGCTACTGGTATTCTCCGAAAGAGGGGCGCCACGCCGCCATCGTCACCGAGAAGCGGTTTCGGGCGTCGGTCACGAACTTCCGCGTATCGTTCTGCCATCCGGAGGCGGAAAACCGCGTGCTTATCACGGGCGAACCGGGCGGAGACGGGGTGTTCAGCCATCTGATGCTCGACCGAAAATCGCTTTTGGCCGACAGAGAGTTTGAAAAATATCTGCAATGCAATATGCAATGCAATATGCAAAGCAATATGCATGGCAGCGTGCTTTATGCGCATCCCGAGTGATTGCGCTGCGCGTCTACATCATTTTTAACTGCTCCCAGAGCGCGTCGAGTTCCTGCCGCGCGCCCGCGTAGTGCGGCCAGCCGTCGATTCCGTCGTTCTTTTTCCGGGGAACAATATGAAAATGAAGGTGGAAAACCGTCTGGCCCGCGCAGGCGCCGCTGGCGTTGAGAACATTAACGCCGTCATAGCCGCACGCATCCGTCAGATGATTCGCGATTTTTTTAACGGTATCCATTACGTGATGCAGCGTATCGGCATCACAGTCCAGAATATTGGTGACATGTTTCTTCGGAATGACAAGCATGTGGCCGTCGACGTCTTTCGCGATGTCCATAAAGGCAAGCGTATATTCGTCTTCGTAGATTTTTTTGCAGGGAACGGCGCCGTCGATGATTTTACAAAAAATACAGTCCATTGATATCGTCCTTTCAGTCCGGTTTTTGAAATTCATAGTGGTATCATAGCATTCCTCTGGCAAAAATGCAATCCCCGCGCGAAAAGGCGGTCTTACTTGGAAATTTTTGATTTTGCAGAAAACGGCATAGTCGGCGTTGGCGCTCTGCTTCTGCCCGGAGGCAATCGCGGCTTTCAGTTCCGTCACCCGGCTTTCGAGTGAACGCTACTCCTCCTCGCAGGCGGCGCTCCTCCCCGCAACCGCTCATCTGAGATTTTTCCCTCGATGTTATCCTCGTCCGGTACTCCTGACGGAAGAGCATATGGGATATTGTGCTGTCTCCCCAATAACATTCCCGTAGCTTCTTCGTCAACAATCCAGTGCATTTTATCCCCGGGGTCTTTAACATACCCGCATGGGGGATTGGTACAGAGCGTCTTTCCCGACTGCCCCTTTACCTCCCTCCTTCAATCAATCCCGATACTGTTATTATATTGAAAGTGGGCAGAAAAATCCACGACACAGTTTGTCTGGAACAAGTCTTCTGTTTTACAGCACTCTCCAATATCCATTTTTTTTGG
>CAYUPA010000065.1:0-8148 GCA_964446565.1 uncultured Lachnospiraceae bacterium | reverse complement strand
TATAACATTAAATCCTGAGCCGGGTGTTTACAGTAATACACCTGACAAAATCATTCCCTTAGAGGAGGAGAGTATTAAGCATGGTAAAGGTGAAACAACTTCTTGCGCTGCTTATGACTCTTGTGATGTGTCTGACCCTGCTTGCTGCCTGCGGAAACGCGAATGACAGCTCCGGCGGGTCGTCCGCGCAGGAGTCCAGTGAGTCTTCCGAAGAGTCCTCGGAGGAATCTTCCGAAGAGTCCTCAGAAGAGTCTTCGGCAGCGGAAGAATCATCATCGGAAGCGGAAAGCGAATCTGAGGGGGCGCCCGCGGCTGAGAACCGCGTCATTCTGGGCAGCGTCACCGAGCTTTCCGGCGATTTTCGGAATCCCGGCTGGGGCGGCAGCTCCGCAGGCGCTTCCGATATTGATATCAACAGAATGATAAGCGGATATGGCACGCAGGAGGTTGATCAGAACGGCTCCTATGTATGGAACGAAACCGCGGTTAAGAACCATACCGAGACGGAGAACGAAGACGGGACCTATACGATCCACATCGAGATCAACGAGGGCCTGACCTTCTCCGACGGCAGTCCGATCACATCGCAGAATTATCTGGCGACGCTTCTTGCGTTTGCAAGCCCGGTCGCGGTGGGCGCCGGTCTTCCGGGCACCAGCGGACAGGCGCTGGTCGGCTACGCGGAGTTTAACGCGTACACAGGCCCTGATTCTGAAGAAGGCTCCAAGGTGTTCTCCGGTGTCCGCATGCTGGATGATTACACATTTGAAGTGACGGTAAGCACCGACTACTATCCGTATTACTACGCGTTCACCTACGGCGGCTTCGACTGCTATCCGATGGGCCTGTTCACAGGCGAGGACGTTACGATTCAGGATGACGGCGAAGGCTGCTACCTGTCCGATAATTTCTATGAGAAAAACGGAGAGGATTATGTAAAGGCCGCCGAGATCGAGGCAAACCGCTATGACCTCGAGAAGTATCCGTTCTCCGGCGCGTATACCGTCAGTGAGTGGGACGAGGGAACCAAGCAGGTTACCATGACGATCAATCCGGAGTTTAAGGGCAATTTTGAAGGGCAGGTTCCTTCGATCGAGACGGTCGTTTATGTCAAGATCGTTGAGGAGACGCAGCTTGACCAGCTTAAGAGCGGCGCTGTTGACGTTCTCTCCGGAATTACCGGCGGCGAGCTGACCAAGTCCGCGCTCGAGCTTGTCGACGATACGACTTTCAAGGAGACGCATTATCAGCGCGCGGGCTATGGCAAGATTCAGTTTGACTGCGACTTTGGTCCGACATCCTTCCCCGAGGTCCGTCAGGCGATCACCTATCTGCTGGATCGGGCCGATTTCTGTCAGGCCTTCACCGGCGGCTATGGCGTCGTTGTAGACGGCCCGTACAGCCCGGACTTTGCGATGTGGCAGGCGGTGCAGGATGATATCGAACTGATTGATTACGCCTATTCGCCGGCCAATGCCGTGAAAGTTCTTGAAGAAGGCGGCTGGGTTTACAACTCCAAGGGCGAGCCTTTTGAAGCGGGAGCGAGCGGCGTAGATGCCGTCCGTTACAAGAAGCTGACGGCGGAAGAGGCGGATGCGCTCGATATCTACGGCAACGATGCCGGCAACAAGACCTATGCGTCCGTATCCAATACGGACGGCGTCGAGTACAAAACCGTCGAGATTAACGGCGAGTATTACATGCCGCTTGCGATCAACTGGTTCGGCTCACAGCCCAACACGGTGACCGACCTTCTGAGCACGACGCTTGCGAACAGCACCGACCTTGCCGACGCGGGCATGGTCATCCGTGCGACCACGGGCGACTTTACGACGCTGACCGGCAACATTTACCGCGATTCTTCCATGGGCTATCAGGGTGTGCCGACCTACGGCATGTACAACCTGGCGACCGGATGGAACACCGCGATGTATGATTATTCCTATAACTGGATGAGCGATCCCACCTATGCCGATTATTCCACAAACAAGCTGATCGATCCGTATGACGCGGACTTCCCGTATGATCTTTCCGCGGAGAAGCTGTCCTACGAGGATGCTCTTTCGCAGTCCGGCGGCAAGCTCGGCATGAATTATCTGTCCTTCGGCATGGTTTACAATGCGACCACGGAGGAGGAGTACAACCAGTGGTGGATGGCCTATATCGAGCGCTGGAATCAGCTGATGCCCGATATCCCGCTGTATTCGAACTATTACTATGACGTATACAACGCCAACATCGAGAACTTTGAGACCAGCCCGTTCTTCGGACCGGCGCAGGCGATTGTGTACGCTAACATTGTCGGATACTGATCAGTCTGATAATCCGGCTCACGGTTACGCTGACACGGTCGGGTATTGACCAGCCTGATAATCCAATGCACATCTCATGATGAGGCGGCTGCTTCAGCCGCCTCATTTTGTAAAGGTAAGAAATAAACCTTGGGGTAAAGGGAGTTTCGCTATGGGCAAATACATCCTGAAACGTTTTGGGTACATGCTGCTCGTCATGGCCATCCTTTCCCTTCTGATGTTCCTTGTATATACCATGATCCCCTATGACCGCGCGGTTACGGAGGCCGAATCCTATAAGACGGCGTATAAGGGGAATCCCAACGCGGCGCAGCTTTACGCCGATAAGCTTGCGGAACTGCGTAAGGAGCTTGGCACGGACCAGAATGTTTTCGTCCGCTACCTCGGCTGGCTCGGCATTGGGAAGATCAACGGAAAATACAACGGCATTCTGCAGGGAAATTTCGGCTACAGCTATACCTATGACAGACCGGCCATCGACGTACTGAAAACGCCGATGGTCAACACGATCTTCATCAATATTCTTGCGACAATACTGGGCCTTGGGATTACGATCCCCTTAGGCATTTTCTGCGCGGTACATCGCGGCAGCAAACGGGATACGCTGATCCAGGTGTGCACCATCGTGGGATACAGCATTCCTTCTTTTATCATTGCCATTGTATTTATCTGGCTTTTCGCGATCATTCTGGGATGGTTTCCGGTCTCCGGCATGAAGACCCCGGGTTCGAACTTCACAGGATGGGCGGAAATCAAGGACAGGCTGTATTATATGCTCCTGCCGCTTATCGTCATGACATTTTCTTCGCTCGGCGGCATGACGCGGTATGTGCGCGCGTCCATGACGGAAGCGCTGAGCCTCGACTGCATCCGCACCGCGAGGGCAAAAGGCCTGCGGGAACGGGTCGTGGTCTATTCCCACGCGTTCCGAAACGCGCTGATTCCGATCATCACGCTTGTCATCGGCTGGTTTCTCGGCATCTTCTCGGGTTCCGTCGTACTGGAGAATATATTCGGACTGAACGGCGTCGGCCGTCTGTATATCAACGCGCTGAACGATAAGGACTTTGAAGTGGTGCTCCTGCTTCAGATGTTCTATGTCGCGATCAGCCTGCTAGGCAATCTGATCACCGATATTGCGTACGGCTTTGCGGATCCGAGAGTCCGTGTAAATAAATGAGGGGAGGCGGGAGCATGGGCGAAACAAAAAACTCTTCCCGAAAACACGGGTGGCTGGGCCGTATGTTCCTGGGCGCGAGCAAGGACGTGAAGGACGACCGCTACGACAGCCCGGGGAAACTCGCGATGAAGCGCTTTTTCCGCACTCCGATCGCAACGATTTCCGTTATCGTTCTGGTGGCCATGTTTGGCTTCGTGTTCATCGGGTCCGCCATACGGCCTGTCGATCTGACGGAAGCCGGCGCCGAGATGCTGCATACCAACGTGGCTCCGACGCAGAGCTTCATGAAGGTTCCCTCCGACATCAGAAACGGCGTGATCGACATATCCTCGAGAGGGACTTTTACCATCGGCCTTTCAGCCGACGGGCATGTGCACATGTGGGGCTTCAATCCCAATGTGTCCGATGATCCGCGCCTCAATGTCATGAACGTTCCGGACGAGGTGAAAAACAGCAGAATCACGCATGTGGCCGCCGGTTCCGACCACTGCGTCGCAATCAGCGAGGATGGGCATGTCTATTGCTGGGGTGCCTTTGACGTTGGGCAGTACGGAACGGAAGGGACGATGGCGGCCGCCTCGCGGAGAATGCCGGACGAAATCCTCGAGGGAACCATCGACGCGGCGCAGGTGCAGCAGCTGATCTGCGGCAATCAGGTGAGCGCGATTCTGATGAAGGACGGCACCGTCTACGCCTGGGGCAACGACTCCTTAAGCGCGACCAACCTTTCTTCCGTCATTAAATACGGCAAAAACGAGGCCCGCCTCGTCAAACTTGCCTTCACCAACGACTGCATCTATGCGATCGATGAGAACGGCAAGTATGTGCCGGGCAAATCGACCAAGTTCGATACGATGATTACAACCCGGGAAGACGGGTCAACTGTTACGTCCACTCTGGAAGAAGCCATAGCCGGCCGCAGACTGGTCGATATCGCGGCAACCGGCAGCGCGATTGCGCTGGTCACGGAGGACGGCGAGGTAATCGTCTCCGGCATGAAGGAAGAGGGACCTGCG
Organism: uncultured Lachnospiraceae bacterium; assembly: GCA_964446565.1. Classification (GTDB taxonomy): domain Bacteria; phylum Bacillota; class Clostridia; order Lachnospirales; family Bianqueaceae; genus CAYUPA01. The sequence continues at coordinate 3,640 of CAYUPA010000065.1, read as the reverse complement.
ATTCCGGACGGCGATAAGGTTGCGCAGGTGTCCGCCGGAACGCGGCATTTCAGTCTGGTCACGGAGCAGGGCCGGGTTTATTCCTGGGGCCAGAGCTACCGCGGACAGTGCGACGTGCCGAAATCCCTCGAAGAAGCCGGCGCGGCCGATCAGGTCATTGCGAGCGGTTTTCAGAATTACGCCTATAAGGACGGCAAATTCGTCGACGCCTGGGGCCTTAAAGGTTATCTCATGGGAACGGACGATATGGGCCGCGACATTTTTATCCGCCTGATGAACGGCGGCAAAATGACCATGACAATCGGCGCGGTCGCGGTTATCATCTCCACGATTATTGGCATCATTATCGGCTGCCTCTCCGGCTACTTCGGCGGAAAAACCGACATGCTGCTGATGCGCTTTACCGAGATTTGCAGTTCGATCCCGTTTCTGCCGTTTGCCCTTGTCCTGTCGGTTATCCTGCAAAGCTCCAATCTGCAGGAGAATTTCCGTATCTTCATCATCATGGTAATTCTGGGCCTTTTGAGCTGGACCGGCCTTGCCAAAATGGTGCGCGGGCAGATTCTTGCGGAGCGCGAAAAAGAATTTGTCACGGCGGCCCGCAGCATGGGCGTCAAGGAAGGGCGCATTGCGTTTAAGCATATTCTGCCGAATATCATCTCCGTCATTCTGGTGACGCTGACCCTTGATTTCGCGGGATGTATGCTGACGGAATCCAGCCTGTCCTACCTTGGTTTCGGCGTCCAGCTTCCGCGTCCGACCTGGGGCAATATGCTCAACGGCGCCCGTAACGCGCTGGTCATTCAGACGTACTGGTGGCGATGGGTCTTCCCCGCTGCATTCCTCTCGATCGTCGTCATCTGCATCAACGTGATCGGCGATACGCTGCGGGACGTTCTCGACCCGAAATCGGAGGTGGAAAAGTGATGGCGGATCAGACCAGTTTTCTCCTTGAAGTCAGAAACCTTAAAACTTTCTTTAAGACCCGAAACGGCATTGTAAAAGCGGTCAACGACGTCTCCTACACGCTCGAATCCGGAAAGACCATCGGCATCGTAGGCGAATCCGGCTCCGGAAAAAGCGTATCGGCCATGAGCATCCTGCGTCTTCTGGACGCGAACGGGTACATCGATTCCGGCGAGATTCTTTTCGAGGGGCGCGATCTGACCCGGCTCAGTCAGAATGAAATGTATCATATACGCGGCAACGCGATTTCCGTTATCTTTCAGGAGCCTATGACGAGTCTGAACCCGGTTTTCACGGTGGACAGGCAGCTCTGCGAGCCTTTTATGATTCATCAGGGGATGAAGAAAAAGCAGGCGCATCAGGAGGCGCTCAAACTTCTTGAGGACGTGCAGCTGCCGAATCCGGAGGTTGTCATTCGCCAGTATCCGCATCAGCTTTCCGGAGGAATGCGGCAGCGCGTTATGATCGCGATGGCGCTTGCCTGCCGTCCGAAAATACTGATCGCGGATGAACCGACGACCGCGCTCGACGTTACAATTCAGGCGCAGATTCTAAGTCTGATGAACGAACTGCAGAGAGAGAAGGGAACCAGCATCATCTTCATTACCCATGACCTCGGCGTCATCAATGAGATGGCGGATGACGTAGCGGTCATGTACTGCGGTCAGGTCGTTGAAAAAGCGTCGGCCCGCACTATTTTCTCGGAACCGGATCAAAGCCATCCGTATACGGAAGGGCTCATGATGTCGATTCCGCGGATGAGCGCGATCAATCAAAGAATCGAACCCATTCCCGGTGTGGTGCCGCACCCGCTCGACCTGCCGGAGGGCTGCAAATTCGCTCCGCGCTGCAAATACTGCACGCAGAAATGCATCGATCAGGAACCGTCTTTTGTGGAAACGGAGAACGGGCATCTGATTCGCTGCTTCTATCCCGAAAAGGAGGTGAGACGCAGTGAAAAGCACAAGGAAATTACTGTCAATCACTGATCTGAAAAAATATTTTCCGGTGGCAAAAACCTCCATTTTTCAGAAAGAGCAGCACTATGTCCGGGCCAATGAGGATATTTCGCTCGATATTTATGAAGGCGAGACGATCGGCGTCGTCGGAGAGAGCGGCTGCGGCAAGTCGACGCTGGGCCGCACGCTGCTGCAGCTGTATCCGCAGACCGCGGGCAATACCATGTATTACGGTGTGAAGATTGAGGAAATGGCCCCCGCGTATTATAAAGATACTTTGAAAAATATCGATAAATACAGGGCCCGGTACCGTAAGGCGGTGGAAAAGACGAAAGGGCTTGAGAAGCGGATCGACGAGGCGGGCGGCGAGGATGCCTGTGATTTCTTCCTTCTGCAGAGCCGGAACCTTGCGCGCTGCGACGAACAGTCCGCGCTGTACAACATCGTCAAGATCATGGGCGGCTTTTTTGCCTACGATCCGGACAATCGGGGCCGCGACCTGCTTTTGAAGCTGTATGAGGAGGACATAACGCGGAGCCGGGCGATGCACAGGGAAAAGGACCTCCGCTTCGATCTTGAGGGCGCTTCGCCGTCTAAAAAGAAGACGATTTCACAGAAAATCACGCAGGCAGAAAAGGAAGTCGCGGCCTGCGATGTGAAAATAGAAGCCCTGCATAAAGAGCTTGCGTCTCTCCGCGAGCGCTATCAGAACGAGAAGGATTTCGCAAAGTACGAGGCGATGCTCGACGACGGCATCGATCTGTCCCGCCTGAAATACGATGAGATGCGGATGCTGCGAAAGGATTTGCAGATCATTTTTCAGGACCCTTATTCGAGTCTGAATCCGCGTTTTACGATTGGGCAGATCATTGAAGAAGGGCTGCTCACGCATAAATTCTACAAGCATGGCTCGAAAGCGATGGAGCAGCACATCATCAGTACCATGGAAAAGTGCGGGCTGCAGGATTATATGGTCAACCGCTATCCGCACCAGTTCTCCGGGGGGCAGCGGCAGCGCGTCGCGATTGCAAGAGCCCTGGCCGTGAAGCCGAAATTCATCGTGTGCGACGAGTGCGTATCGGCGCTCGATGTCTCCATTCAGTCGCAGATTATCAATCTTCTGCAGGACCTGAAGGAGACGGAGAACCTGACGTATATGTTTATTTCCCATGATTTAAGCGTCGTGCGCTACATTTCCGACCGCATCTGCGTCATGTATCTGGGCAATGTCGTCGAGCTTGCGGACGCGGAGACCATCTTCCAGGACCCGCGCCATCCCTATACGGTCGCGCTCTTAAGCTCTATTCCGACGACAGAGGTGAACGACGCGAAGAAGGACCGCATTCTGCTGGAAGGAAATATCCCCTCTCCGATTAAGCCGCCGGATGGCTGCAAATTCCATACCCGCTGCTTTATGGCCTGCGATAAGTGCAAACGGGTTCCGCCCGAACTTCGGGAAGTCGAGCCCGGCCATTTCCTCGCCTGTCATTTCCCGGAGCGCAAGCAGGATGAAAACGGCGGCTATCTGTTCGAGATGCCCAAAATGGGAAAGAAAACGAACAGAGGCTGAGAATTCCATACGGGGCAGAAAGGGAGAGTGTGATGATCTGGGGCAGACTGAAAAAGTCCACAAAAGAAGAGGATCAGGAATTCGCCAGAATGATGAAGGAGGAGCATGTTTCGTTCAGGGAACGTCTCCTCATGACCTTTACCGC
>CAYUPA010000064.1:0-8149 GCA_964446565.1 uncultured Lachnospiraceae bacterium | reverse complement strand
TTACATCGCCTGCGGCAAAAATGAGCCGGCCAAAATTGCGCAGATTGTAAAGGGTGTGGCGGACGGCTGCGAAAAGAGCCGCTGCGCGCTGATCGGCGGCGAGACGGCGGAGATGCCGGGCTTTTATCCCGAAGACGAGTACGATCTGGCCGGCTTCGCGGTCGGCATCGTGGACAGGAAACAGGTGATCGACGGAACGAAGACGCGGGAAGGCGACGCGCTGGTCGGGCTTGGAGCAGGCGGCGTGCACAGCAACGGATTTTCTCTTGTGCGGAAAATTTTCGGTCTGAACGAGGACGGAGCCCTTGAGAGGCTGAATACCCGCTATGAAGAGCTTGGCTGTACGCTCGGGGAGGCGCTCCTCGCGCCGACCCGCATCTATGTACGGGCCGTGGAGGCGCTTGCGAAAAAGGTGGAAATCAAGGCCGTAAGCCATATAACGGGCGGCGGGTTTTACGAGAATATCCCGCGGATGCTGCCGCAGGGCGTTTCTGCGGCGATTGAAAAGGGAAGCTGGCCCGTGCCGCCTGTCTTCTCCCTGATTCAGAATCAGGGGGACGTTTCGGAGCGGGGCATGTATAATACCTTCAATATGGGGATCGGCATGGTCGTCGCCGTTGCCCGGGAGGACGAAGGCCTCGCGGTCCGGACGCTTACGGAGGCGGGCGTGGAGGCCTATGGGATCGGCCGCGCGGTAAGGAGCGAAGACGGCGCGCCGGCCGTTCTTCTGTAAGGAGGGCGGTCAATATGAAAACCGCGGTATTAGTCTCCGGCGGCGGAACCAATCTGCAGGCGCTGATCGACGCGAAGGCCGCGGGGCGGCTTCCCGACGCGGAGCTTTCCGTGGTCGTCAGCAACCGGAAACAGGCCTACGCGCTCGAACGCGCGAAACAGAACGGCATCGAGGCAGTATATCTTCCAACGCGCCGCTTTCCGGATGCGGAATCGTATAACGCCGCGCTGCGGGACCTGCTGCTTACACGGGGCATCGAGGCGGTCGTGCTGGCCGGTTTTCTGGTTGTGCTTAAAAAGCCGATGCTCGACGCGTTTCAAAACCGGATTCTGAATGTCCACCCGTCCCTGATTCCCTCGTTCTGCGGCGACGGATTTTACGGGCTGAAAGTTCATGAGGCTGCGCTTGCGCGGGGCGTTAAGGTCAGCGGGGCGACGGTGCACTTTGTCGATGAGGGAACGGATACCGGGCCGATCATCCTGCAGAAGGCGGTGGAAGTTCTGCCGGAGGATACGCCGGAGACGCTGCAGCGGCGCGTCATGGAACAGGCGGAGTGGCTGCTGCTGCCGAAGGCTCTGGAGCTTTTAGCCGGCGGACGCCTGCGGATTCAGGACCGGCGGGTAACGGTGCTTGACGAAGAGGAAAAGCGTGAATGACGCAGCGGAAAACGGAGGAGAAGATGAAAATACTGGTTGTGGGAGGCGGCGGCAGGGAACATGCCATCGTCTGGAAACTCGCCGGGAGTCCCAGAGCGGAGAAAATATACTGTGCGCCCGGCAACGCGGGCATCGCACGGCTTGCGGAATGCGTGCCGGTTTCGGCGACCGATATTGAGGGGCTGGTTTCTTTTGCGAAAAAAACGCAAATCGACCTTACGGTTATTGGGATGGACGACCCGCTGATGCTGGGCGTCGTGGACGCGTTTGAAGCCGAAGGGCTTCGGGTCTTCGGCCCCCGGAAAAACGCGGCGATTCTGGAAGGCAGCAAGGCGTTTTCCAAGCGCCTTATGCAAAAATACAAAATTCCGACCGCCGCTTCATGGGAATTTCATGACAGCGGAGAGGCGAAGGCCTTTTTGCGGGCGCATAACACCTACCCGATCGTCCTCAAGGCGGATGGACTGGCCCTTGGAAAAGGCGTTTTGATCTGCGCGAACGAACAGGAGGCGATGGAAGGCGTCGATACGATCATGGTCGACCGGAAATTCGGGCACGCGGGCGACACGCTGGTCGTTGAGGAATATCTAACGGGGCCGGAGACATCGGTTCTGTCCTTCTGCGACGGGAAAACGGTCCGTCCGATGGTGAGCGCGCAGGATCATAAGCGGGCGCTGGATCATGATCAGGGACCGAACACCGGCGGCATGGGCACGTTTTCCCCCAGCCGGTATTATACGAAGGAGATCGCGGGCTACTGCGAGGAGAAGATTTTTAAGCCGACCGTGGAGGCGATGGCAAAAGAGGGCCGCCCCTTCAAGGGCGTCATTTATTTCGGGCTGATGCTGACGAAGGACGGGCCTAAGGTTCTTGAGTACAACGCGCGCTTCGGCGATCCGGAGGCGCAGGTTGTTCTGCCGAGACTGAAAACCGATCTCGTCGATGTGATGGAAGCCTGCATCGACGGTACGCTCGACCGGATTCAGATCGAGTGGGAGGATAACGCGGCGGTCTGCATCGTGCTTGCCTCCGGAGGATATCCCGCCCAGTATAAAAAAGGCTATCCAATCGAAGGACTGGACGCCTTTGACGGCCGGGATGATCTCATGATTTTCCATGCCGGAACGGCCCGCAGCGAAGAGGGACAGATCGTAACGGCCGGCGGCCGGGTGCTTGGAATCGTGGCGCTCGACGCGACGTTGGAGAAGGCCGTTCAGAAGGGATATCAGAATCTGCACAGGGTTTCGTTCGAGAACGAGCAGTACAGGACCGATATCGGAACCGATCCGGCAGGGGAATAAGCGGACCGCGGATGTCCTGCGGGGCATCCGCTTTGCCTGCTTCCGCATGACAATACGCTTTACCCTCTGCCTCTGAAACAGCCCACGGGCGGCGGCCGAAGATAAACAAAATTCGGCCGCCGCTTGTTTTTCGGATGGATTTATGCTATTCTAAGATTCGCGGTTCGAGTTCGCCAGACGGTCGCGCAGGCGGGAGCCGAAAGGCTGCCTGTGAGGAAAGTCCGAGCTCCACAGGGCAGGATGCCGGATAACGTCCGGTGGAGGCGACTCCCAGGAAAGTGCAACAGAAATAAACCGCCGGACACCGTCCGGCAAGGGTGGAAAGGCGGGGTAAGAGCCCACCGCTTTTCTGGTGACAGAAAGGGTCCATGTAAACCCCATCAGGAGCAAGACCGAATAGAGAGCGATATGGCGGCCCGTCATGCTTTCGGGTAGGTCGCGTGAGTCCAGCGGCAACGCGGGACCAAGATAGATGACCGTCCAACGACAGAACTCGGCTTATCGGCGGACTCGGCCGCGGCGCGCGGTATCTGCCGCGCGCGGGGCTGTGAAAAGCGGAGTGTTTTGACTCCGCGTTTTCGCAGCCCCGTTGGTTTTCATCCCTGCGCAAGCTGCGCGATGATCTCCCTGACGCCGTTCGCGATGCCGTCCGCGTACCCATCCGGATGCTCCGTAATATCCTCAAAGTCCTTTTCGACGGTGATATAGCCAAGTTCCAGCAAAAAAGTCTCGACGCCCTGAAGGGAATCGCGGTATACATTTTCATGATAGGTCCCGCCGCTTCCGTCCATATAGGCTCCGGTCGCGACGCCGCCGACCTCGCGGATCATATACAGCTCGTCCAGACTGGAGAACAGATCGTCGGGCACATAGCTGGACGAGGGACGATAATAGACCCCGTCCGCGATCCGGTAGGAGGTCATGGCGGAATAGTCCGCGTTCGTAGCGTCCTTGATGTTTCGGGCAAGAACTTCGGCCGACGAAAAGGTTCCGCGCGCTGTGCTGTAGACCTGCAGACCGCCGGTCTCAAGCTCGTCCTCCGCGCTGTTTAAATGCAGACTGACGCACAGCTTGGAACGGGAGGCGCAGGTCGTCGTAACCCGGCCGTCCTCATCGTACATATTAAACGCCATCCATGTGTCCGCGCTTTCCGTGCCGTCCCGGGTCATGTGGACCTTATAGCCCAGCGCCTCAAGACGGCTCTTCACCTTCATTCCGATATCGAGGACCAGTCCGGCTTCCGTATATCCGCCGGCCGTGCACCCGCCGTCGTTGCCTCCGTGTCCCGGATCGATGGTGATGTCGTAAACCTCCTCCGGCAGGACCGTCTCCTGCACGGTCACGGAAAAATACGGCATGTTGTTATGGACGGGGTCCGTCTTTTCCTCTATCAGAATACGCCGGTTCGATCCGTTCTGTGTCAGAGTATAGTAATCGATTGGATTCCGGCTGTTCGCGTTTTTCATCGTGCGGTATACCACGTCGCCGTTTCCGGACACCGTGCGGATCATCCAGCTGTAGAAGCCCTCGGGCAGCAGTTCCAGATTCACGCCGGCGGTAATCGATTCACCGGTCGAAAACGAAACCCTGCCCTCGTTAAGAGACCATTTCATCTCCAGCGCAAGCGCGTCCTCCTGCTCATTCAGCGAGTGGAGGACCAGCTGGATGGACTGGATGTCCACGATGGAATCCATCGTTCCTCTCAAATTGAACCATGTTCCGTAGGTATACATGGATTCAATCTGCGCCGCGTTCTGATCGACGCCCGCAAGGCCCTCCATGGTCGGCGCCTTCGGCGCGATTTTTACCTCCGACAGCCGGGACAGAGCGGAAAGGAGACCTTCCTCCGAACTTTCAGGCGCCGTTTCTTTTGCCGGCGCTTCCGCCTGCCCCGAGGGTTTCGCGAGGCGTACGACCACGATGACCGCGACGATGAAGACGCCGAGGATGATCAGGCTCATGCTCTGCGTCTGTTTTTTTTGAATGCGCTGGTAGGTGTTCCTTTCTGTCTCCTCCCGCGCGGGTCGCCCTGTCCTCTGATTCAGCCGCTGCGGATGCGTCCTCTGCCTTCTGTCAGCATCCGCAGCGTTTCGTCTCTGTGAAGTCCGCCCGCCGCGCCGCGTTTCTGGATTCATGCTTTCCCCCGTTTCTGAATGTGCCCGCGCCTCTTGTCTATATCTGCTGCTGCACGGCCGCGTGATTGCCGGTCGCGGCCGAACGGTATATCGCTTCGAGAAGACGAAGAGTGCGCATTCCTTCATGGCCGTCGACCGCAAACGGCCGGTTCTGCGCAAGCGCCTCATAATAATCATGGATCAGGAGGCGGTGCCCCGTACCCCAGTATGCCTTTTCCCCGGTGGCCTTATCGATATCGGAAACGGTTTCCGTCGTTCCGTCTTCGTACCGGATGAGCAGGCCGTCCTTGAGGTCGAGCGTGCCGTGTTCGAGAAGAATTTCGATTTCTACGGGCGCGTTGGCCGCGTAATCATTCGTCAGGTAGAAAATGCCGGTCGCACCGCCCGGAAACTGCAGATAGCCGTGGGCGGTGTCCTCGACTTCGATCGCGCCGTTAAGGCGAAAGCAGGCTGTCTGCGCCTTAACGGTGAGAGGAAGGCCGGCGAAATACAGCATAAGGTCCAGCGTATGAATGGCCTGATTGATCAGAACGCCGCCGCCTTCCGTACTCCATTTCCCACGCCATTCGGCCTGCCTGTAATAGGCCTCGTCGCGGTTCCATGTGACAAAGGCCCGGACGCCCCTGATGGCCCCGAGGCGTCCTGTGTCAAGAAGCTCGCGTATGCGCCGGGAAGTGGCGTTATACCGGTTCTGAAAGCACACGCCGACTCGCCGTCCGGTCTTTTCGGACACCTTGAGGACGGCCTCCGCTTCCTCCGGATTCATGGCGAGGGGCTTTTCAATCAGGACATGGCTGCCCGCTTCCATGCAGTCGATCGCCATGCGGGCATGCAGATAATGCGGCGTGCAGATATGTACAACGTCGGGATGCTGTTCGGCGAGCATCTGATGATAGTCGAGATACGAAGGACAGGCAGTTTCCGCGGCAATTTTTGCCGCGGAAACCGCTGAAGAACCCACTGAAGAACCCACTGAAGAAGCCGTTGAAGAAGCAGCGCCGGATTGGACCTGTCCGGCGAACTTCGCCTTCTCCCGCGCGAGGGCGTTCGGATCGTTGTCGCAGACCGCGCAGAGTTCGGCGTTTTCACAGCTGTTTATGGCGTTTACATGGTTGGAATGAATGGCTCCCAGCCCGATGATTCCGCTTCGATAGACTTTCATCGCGTGCCTCTCAGTAAGTGCCGGATACGTCGAGAGTGACGCCGGCGGATTTTTTGGATTGCGTGGAGTTTCGGATTTTCTCCTGAAGCAGTTCGTAGAAGAGCGCCTCGTCCAGATGATTCGGGTCCACCCATTGATCGGTCCAGTTGGATAAATGCATGGCGTTCGAAATGGACAGTCCCCGGATTCCCTCCTCGCCCGGAGCGAGAAGCGGCGTACCGTGAAGAACGGCGGAACAGAAATTGCGCAGAATGCCGACGTGCTGCAGATTTTCGCCCGGCGTGGGAATCCGCATCTCCCAGCACTCCGGATTGCCGAAGCCGCCCTTGTACTCGGCGTTGAACTGCTTTTCCCCGACACGGTTGCGGAAGAAGGTGACGACATCGTTTTCGACAACGATCTTGCCGCGGTCGCCGGCGATTTCAAGCCGGTTCGTGCCCGGCGTCTCGCAGGTGGATGTGACGAACAGGCCGGTCGCGCCGTTCGGATATTCCGCATAGGCCGTCACGTCGTTTTCCACTTCGATATCCCGCCCCTTGCCATACTGCATGAAAGCGCGGATCCGGCAGGGCATCCCGCAGATCCACTGCCACAGATCGAGCTGATGCGGACACTGGTTCAGCAAAACGCCGCCGCCTTCGCCGGCCCAGGTGGCTCGCCATCCGCCGGAGTCATAGTAACTCTGCGAACGGTACCAGTTTGTGATGATCCAGATCACGCGCTGCATTTCGCCGAGTTCGCCGCTTTCCAGCAGATCCTTTACCTTTTTATACACGGGATTCGTGCGCTGGTTGAACATCATGCCGAACAGTCTGTCGGACTTTGACGCGGCCTCGTTCATCTCGCGGACCTGCGCCGTATAGACGCCGGCGGGCTTTTCGCTGATAACGTGAAGATGGTGCTTAAATCCTTCAATGGCAAGCGGCGGATGCAGATAGTGCGGGACAGCGATCAGGACAACGTCGATGTTCGCCTTCGCGAAAAAAGCGTCCGTGTTCTCAAAAATGTCAACTTCGGGCGGCAGCGTCTGCTTCGCCCATTCCCTCCGTTCCGGGCTGATGTCGCAGACGGCGCTTAAGACGCCCTCCGGAATCAGTCCTGCGGTCAGGTTCCGGCAGTGGCTGGACCCCATGTTGCCGATGCCGATGATACCAAAGCGAACCTTGTTCATAGGAAACCTCCTCCTGATATAATGCGGATAACCGCTCCATGTTCGCAGAAAACGGACTGCCGCTTTCCGTTCACAGGGAACCGATTACCGTTTCCCGTTCATCGTGAACCGGTTACCGTTCCGCGTCCGCGGCGATTTGTTTCAGATTTTTGTAGCTGCAGGCGAGACAGTCGAAAGGATCGCGCGGGCAGGTGTCCTGCTCGATGACGATATAGCGAACGTTCGCGTCCTCGCAGGCCCGGTAGCATTCGACAAAATCGATGTTGCCGGCGCCGATCTCCGCGATCGTCGGCCGCCAGTCCACAACGGCGAAATCCTTAAAATGGCAGACCTTCATGCGGTTTTTGACACGGCGGATATAGGCGGCAGGGCTTACGCCGCCCATCTGCAGCCAGTAAGTATCGAGAATAAAATGAAAGTCGTCCGGATCGGTCTCCTCGATAAGAAGGTCCATCGGCAGGATGCCGTCATACTTCTGAAACTCCATGTTGTGATTATGATAGGCGAACTGCAGACCGGCCGCCTTGATCTCCCGCGCGATCCCGCGGGTGTCCGCGATGAACCGGCGGATGCCTTCCAAAGACCCCCGGTACGGCTCCGGCATGATGCCAAGCCCGATGGTATCGCAGCCGAGCATACGATGCTCCTCAATGAGCCGGTCGAGATCGTTCTGCATACGGTCGAAGCTGCTGTGCGTGACGCAGACGTCGAGGTCAAGCTCATGGACGAGGTCGGCAAGCCGCTTTGGATCGATCGGGCCGAACGCGGAAATCTGAATCGTATCAAAGCCGAGAGCCTTGATCTTTCGCAGACTCTTTTCAATATCCTCCGGGGTTTTGGTGAAGTCCCGGATGGTGTAGAGTTGTGCACCGAGTTTCATCATCAGGTTCCTCCTTTTGCAGAAATGTGGTTACTGATATTATAGCACAGGGAGCGCGAAAGATAAAGACGGAAAGATGAACTTTGCGCTTTCTTTTCATTTCCCGAGTTT
>CAYUPA010000063.1:0-8197 GCA_964446565.1 uncultured Lachnospiraceae bacterium | reverse complement strand
TCATTGTCATTATACTCCAAGACGCCGCAGGATTCAAGTGGTTTGCAATAATTTCATCATCACGCCATTAGCTCGGGTTAATCGTCAAAGTAAATGCAACGGCGTTTTTCAAAAGCGTTGCATTTAATCTGACAAATAACCAGCGAATTAGAGGTTTATACAAAATTTTCGCAGCGCATTGACGAAAGATTCCGCTTGGATTATAATATCATTCGTGTCTTAGTCGTCCGTTTATCCTGAAAAATTCATAACTCAGGAGGTATTGAAAGTTCCATGGCCAACATTGCGTCAGCAAAGAAGAGAATCAAGGTTATTCGTAAAAAAACTCTTCGCAATCGTATGATTAAGTCTTCCGTAAAGACCGCGGTCCGCAAGGTTCTTGCCGCCGTAAACGCGGGAGATCAGGAGGCGGCGAGAGCCGCCCTCAGGAACGCGACTTCTGCGATTGACAAAGCGAAGAGCAAGGGCGTGTTTCATAAAAATACGGCCAGCCGAAAGATTTCCCGTTTGACCCGGACGGTAAACCGCATGGCGTAACCGAACTCTTCCATCTGGAATATTTCACTACAGGACAGCGCTTTCCCGAGGAAAGCAGACTTTTGTCTCCGAGGATGGCCGCCTTTCCTTTCCGAGAATGGCCTCCTTTCGCTTCCAGGAAAGGCAGCCTTTCTTTCTGGAAACAACTTTTCCTCGGGGAAGCGCAAAAAACAGCCCCATTCCGAAAAGGATGCAGGAGGCTGTTTTTTCTTTTCATTAAAATCCGATGCCGTTAAATTCCGTTGTCGCTAAATCCGATAACGCTAAACTCCGCTACTGTTAAATTTCGTTGCCGTTAATTCCGATACCGTTAATTCCGTTGCCGCTGCGATACTTTCCAGTGCAGTATTTCTCACTGCGTTGTTTTTCCATGGCCGCCGGGCGATCCGCGATTCGTATTACAAGGCGCCGCGCTCTCAGGACGGGGTCCCGTACCGGGCCAGCATCAGCTCGATCGCCTGCTCCGGCTTGATCAGCCCGTTCTTGATCTTCGTATCGTAATCAAGAAGCTCCGTCATGGCCTTCCGCAGACTGGACGCTGGAAATTTTCTCGCCTGCGCCATGTTTTTTCTGGCGGCAAAAGGCCGGATCTTCATCGCCTCCGCAATCGCAGCGGCGTCATACCGCTCGCTCATATAGACCGAAGTCTTGTACAGAATATCGATCTGCCGCCGCAGGAGCGCGAAAATCATATACGCGTTTTCCCCTATGCGCAGAAGATTCCTGTAAATACGGAACGCTTCCGCGGCCTGCCGGCTGCCGAGCGCGTCCATCATGTGAAAAACGGTATCCTCCAAAGACGGGGTCACAATACTGTCGACATCCTCCCGCAAAATGATGCCGGTTCCCTCCTTATAGGAAAACAGCTTTTCCATCTCACGGTGCAAACGGTGCATATCCGTTCCCGCTGTCCGGATGAAATACTGCGCTGTGTTTCCATCTATCCGAAGCTTACGCCTTCGAGCCTCGATGATCGTCCATTTTATGAGGTCCGCCTCGCTTAACGGCGTGAATTCGACGATTTGTCCGTATTTTTGCAGAGCCTTGTACAGCCTGCTGCGCTTATCAACATGGGATTCAATGAAAATGAGCACTGTCGTATCCGGTACGGAGGCGAAAAAATCGTACAGCGGCCCGAAATTTCCGGCGCCTTCCAGTTCAAAGGCATGGCTGTCGCGAACGATCACAAGACGCCGCTCCGCAGCAAACGGCAGAGTTTCCGCGCTGTTGATGATCTCGAGCGCTCCGGAAGGGCGGAGAAGCTCGTCGAAATTCATCATTTCATCTTCCGGCTGCATTAGGCTCTTTAGAACCCGCGCGCGGTAGGTCTCCAGCAGATACGTTTCCTCTCCATAAAACAGATACAAGGAACGAAGCGAATGTTCCTCGATTTGTCGTTTTAGCTCATCCAACGTTTTCGGTACGCCTCCCTGTAGCCTGTGATCTTTCCGTTCGTAATCAAAAGCGCTCCGTCCGCATAGGACAGACGGTACGGGATATTCTGCTCCGCAAGACGCGATAAAACCTCCTCGTTCGGATGCCCATAGCTGTTGTTCTTTCCGCAGCTGATGAAAGCGACCGCAGGCGCGACCGCTTTCAGAAACGCCGCGGAGGACGACGTCTTTGATCCATGGTGCGCCACCTTAAGAACGTCGCTTGGAAGGTCCTGCTCCGGAATCGTCGCCTCCGCCTCCTGATCGATATCCCCTGTCATTAATATTGTAACGTCTTTGAGGCGAATATGCAAGACCATCGCGGCGGCGTTTTCATTCGCATAATCCCCTGCGGAGACCGGGGAAAGGCAGTCCAGCCGGACATTACGGATTTGCAGAAAATCGCCTCTTTCCCAGTATGTCACCCTGCCTTCGCGCAGACTTTCGGGAATCGCCTCCTCATGCAGCCTGTGTTTTGGCAGGAAGATCCTCTCCACCGTAAAATCGTCTTCCTCCAGCATTTGCAGGGCGCCTTCCGTATGATCGGCGTCCATGTGGGAAAGAAAGATCCCCTCGATCCGGGTCACGCCGTTCTTTTCCAAATAAGGCTGTAAGACCTGCTCATACCGGGGTCCCGCATCGATGATGTAAGTTTTTCCATAGGCGGTCAAAACGGCACAGTCGCCCTGTCCCGTGCTTAACAGCGCCAGCGTAACGGCATTCCGGGTTCCAGCCCAGCATAAAACGCCGAGCAGAACGATCAGATACTGGACGCGCCGCGCCTTTTTCCGACGAATGGGATTTTGATGGCAGCGCCAGATTAAAAGTCCGATTTCGCCGTAAAAGACAAGCATAAAAAGATATGACGGTCTTCCCGCCCTTAGAAGGCTCCCCGGCAGAGAGAGAGCCAGCCGGCTTAAGACCGCGTACAGCTTGAGAATATAGTAAACTCCGCCCATCAGCCACGCCGCTGCCGGCACAGAAAGAAGGGACAGCAGAAGAGACAGAATGGACAGGGATATCACGAGGCCCATCATCGGGATTACGACCAGATTGAGCAAAAACGCGTACGGGCAAAGTTTATAAAAGTGAAACAGCGTGATTGGCGCACTGAAGAGAGAGACCGCCGCACTCGCGCTGAGAATGTCACGGATTCTTTTTCGCAGGAAAAAGAGGCGCTGAAAGACCAGCGTGAAGCTGGAAAGCGCGAAACAGGCGGCAAAGGACAGTTGAAATCCCGCGCTGAACAGCGCAAGCGGCCGAAAGAGAAGGATGCAGAGCGCCGCGGCGGCGAGGCTGTTTTTCTCATCCGAAGCTCTCCATAAAAGTTCCGCTCCGTACCGGAAGCTGATCATGAGGCTTGCACGAACGGTCGAGACGGAACCTCCGGTTAAAAAGCAGAATCCCCAGATCAATATGAGACACACAGCGGAAGCCTTCCGTTTCCGCATGATCTTTTGCAGCGTGTTCCGGGCAAATTCAGACAGAATCTGAAGATGAAGACCGGATATCGCGATAATATGCGCGATTCCGCTGTCCTGAAACAGCTCTTTGAGGTCCGCGTCAACGCCGGCGCGGTCGCCAAGCAGCATGGCGGCCACGGTCCCCGACGTTTCTTCCGGAAGCAGATGTCTGAGGCGGTCCTCGATCCGGCCTGCGGCCCGCGCGCGAAGGGCGTATGGGCTGAAGGGCCGGGAGGAAAGTCTCTTTGCCGAATAGGCCTGCAGGGTATATTCGATTCCCTGCGCCTTATAATACAGCAGGCCGTCCCAGCCGCCGGGATTCTCCGGCAGTTCCAGAGGCAGAAGAGTCCCCGTGATCCGCGCTGTATCTCCGGGCGAAAGTTCTTCCGCGTCAGTCGGATCATAGAATGTGACCGCGATTTTATAGCGTTTTCCCTTCGGCCTTATGATCAGCTTTGTTTTCTGATTCTGCGTTTCTTTTATCTCCTGCGTTTCCATCGAGAGAACGGTTCCTTCCGCCGTATAGCCGGAGATTTCTTCGCACATTCCCTCCCTTTGTTCGATAAAAGCCATCCGTCCCTGCAGGGCGCCAAAGAGCCAAAAGAAAAAGACAGCCGGAAGGATTCCCTTTATGCTGTCTCCATGTTTGTATTTCCAATAGACTGTCACCGCCGCCGCGGCCGCGGTCCCGGCGGCCAAAAGACGGCCGCCCGCGTAAATTCCCAGAAGAAACGAGGCCGCATAGGCGAAAAGGAACACGACAAGCGGACGGTAGAGCAATCCGTTATCCTCCTATTCTTTTTCAACAAGGTCCGGGTTCGCGGTCAGCACCGCGTTGATCGGCACGCCGGGCGCGTATTCGTCGACGCGCTCTCCGTCGATCAAAATCTGAACGTACTGAATTCCCAAAAGGCCGCTGATCGAATTGACGATGGAATAGACCACAAGCTCCCCGACCTGCGGGGATTTGAAAAACCGGTTGATAAAGATGCCGTTCAGGTCCACATAGCAGACTTCATCCTTGATCCAGATGGACTGAATCTGCGTCCCTTCCGGGATCAGCTTCTGGTGTCCCTCTTCTTCCGGGCCGCGGATCAATTCCGAAACGACCGTCTCCTGCAGTTTATCCGTCAGGCTCAGGGTAACCTTCCTCCGCTCCTCCACGAGCGCGGTTTCCTCTTCGTTTGCGAAATACAGCGAAAGCATGATTTCATCCGTATAAAAATTCTGATCGTACCGATTCAGAAGCACCTGATCGTCGGCGTACGAATAGTTCAGGGGGTCATCGCGTTCATCCGACGGCGCGTAGTATTCGATGCGGTTGATATGTCCCAGACCGAAAATGGACTTGCTGAGGCCGGTCCGGAAGATCACCGCCTCATTCGGCGGCATCCGGAGATAAATGTCGTTCATATACAGGCGCAGTACATAACTCCTGTCCTCTTTTTGGATCTCATACTCCAGCTTCAGTCCATCGGGAATCACAGAAACCGTATCCGTTCCGTTCTCGGAAAGAAGCTGTAAAATCCGGTCGACTTCATCTTCGACCGACGTATCGGAAAAATCCAGCTCCACCTTTTTTTCCTGAATCGAATCCCGGGATTCCGTCGTGTAGTATAAGGGATATTCTCCTTCGACAAAAATGCTGGAAACTCGGTCGGCCTCCTTCTCGAGATAGGCCCCCTCATTCAGAGTTGAACTCTCCTCCGTTTTCTTTGTACCGGCCCCACAGCCGGCAAGAGACAGGGTAAGAACCAGAAACAGGGCGCAGATTCGGCGTTTATTCATCAGATAATTCCTCCCTGGGCGCCACATACTGCAACGGAAAGGTGATGAAGAAAGACGTTCCTTTTCCCACGACGCTTTCGACGGAAACGGTCCCGTGGTGCATCAGAAGAATCTGCTTAACGATGGAAAGGCCGAGGCCCGTTCCGCCGGCTCCCCGGTCGCGGGCCTTGTCGACGCGGTAGAACCTGTCGAACAGCTTTGAGAAATGTTCCTCCTCAATGCCGATGCCTGTGTCGGAAACCGTAACGCGGGCGTTCTGAATATCCGAATCCACGCGTACGACGACCTGGCCGTTTTCAACATTGTACTTGATTCCGTTTTCGATGATATTGGAAAGAGCCATCGTCATCTTCATCTCGTCGCATTCCGCCTGCACCTCGCGCACGCTGTCCAGAACGAGTTTCACATTTTTTTTCGCGGCAAGGGGCATCAGGCGCTTCAGAATCGCCTCGGCCATGGCGTTAATGGAATATTTCCCGATATTCATGCTCTTTTCGTTCTCATCCAGACGGACCAGCGTCAAAAGGTCCGTAATAATCGAATTCTGACGGTCGATCTCGCCGTTGATGTCCTGCAGAAATTCCTTATAAACCGCCTCGGGCACGCTGTCCTGCAGCAAAAGAGACTCGGTCAGCACCTTGATCGAGCTGAGCGGCGTTTTCAGTTCATGCGATACATTGGAAACGAAGGTTTTGCGGGACGCGTCGAGTTCCAGAAGGCCGCTTGTCACGTTCTGCACGGATTCCACGATCTCCTGATACTCATTCTTGTATTTTCGTTCCGGAACGCTGTCCAGATGCCCTTCTTCCATCTCCTCAAGCCAGCCGCAGATTTCCTGAACCGGTTCGGTTGAAAGGAACAGCCAGATGATATATACGATGAGGACGATCAGTCCCAGAATCACGGTCGCGAAAATAATCATGCGCTGCAGGCTGCGAATGCTCTCCGCCAGTTTACTCATGGTGGAAAACACATAGACGACGCCCTCGACGTTTTTTCCGTACCGGTCATTGATCGGGACCGCGATCCGCACGTAATCGCCGTCCTGCTCCAGCACGTTGAGGCCTGACAGCGCCTTTAGCACATCGTCGTTGATCAGATACTTGCCGAGCTTCGTCTTTGAGGAATCCTGAATCACCCGGGCCGAGGCGTCCAAAATGATCATCCGTTCGCCGACGTTCTGGCGGCTGAAGTTCTCGACTTCGTCGATATAACGCATCGAATCCTGCAGGGACGTCGGATTCTGCGCTGTAATCATAATATCGCTTGCGACGAAGCTCGCGTACCGTTGTATTTCCAGAATTTTCTGCCTGAACCAGTAGCTTCGGAGCGTCGCCGAAATCATGCAGACAAAAGCGACGATGAAAACGGTATAGATCGCCACGGCCGCCAGTAAAGGCAGGACGCGCAGCCTGTGAAACCGCCTGCTCTTCGTTTTCACTTGTCATCCCTCCGTAAACTCGCGCCGCTTATCCTTTAAAATAATACCCTACGCCCCATTTGGTCAGGATAAACGAGGGATCGCTGGGGTTTGGCTCGATCTTCTCCCGAAGGCGGCGGACATGGACATCCACCGTGCGCACGTCTCCGGGATATTCGTATCCCCATACAATTTCGAGGAGCTTTTCCCGGCTGTAAACCTTGCCCGCGTTGATCGCGAGAAGCTCCAGAAGATCGAACTCCTTCGCCGTGAGATTCGCCTCGTGTCCCGCCGCAAATACGCGGCGGCTGTCAAAATCAATCTTAAGGCCGCGAACCTCGAGAGCATGGCTGTTCTCCTCTTCCTGATACTTCTGACGACGCAGAATCGCCTTCATCCGCGCTTTCAGCTCCAGTATGTTAAACGGCTTGGTCATATAATCGTCCGCGCCGTATTCCAGTCCCAGAATTTTGTCCATATCCTCGCTCTTGGCGGTCAGCATCAGAATCGGAACGGTTGAGAATTCGCGGACCCGCTGGCAGACCTGAATCCCGTCCAGCTTCGGCAGCATCACATCGAGAATGACAAGGCTGTACTCGTTCTCCTGAATCATCCGGACCGCCTCTTCGCCGTCGTAGGCGGCATCCACCGCCATGCCGTCCTGCTCCAGGCTGAATTTAATTCCCTTTACGATGATCTTCTCATCGTCAACCACTAAAATCCTGTTCGCCAAGGCTTCTCCTCCCGTTTACGGGGACACTGTAATTCGGTCTTTTATCTTTGCAAACGTGCTTTCCCCGATGCCGCTCACATTCATAATATCTTCTATCGTTTGAAACTGGCCGTTGGCTTCCCGGTATTCGACGATCCGCTCCGCGTAGACCTTTCCAATCCCGGGCAGCTCCTGCAGTTCTATTGTAGTGGCTAAATTGATATTTGTCAAAGGGTTTTGCTCTTTTTTTCCCTCTCCCGCCGCAGGGGCAGCCTCGGGCGGGGCTTCTTCCTCTTCAAGAATTTCGCCCTCCAGCGGAACGCGGATTTTCTCGCCGTCGGTCAGAAGCTTCGCCAGATTGAGCTGGGAAAGGTCCGCCTTGTCCGCAGCCCCGCCTGCGGCCGCTACGGCGTCCATGACCCGGGACCCCTCCGGAAGCGAATACACCGTGTCCGGATTCTTTACCGCGCCGCTCACGTGCACCACAATCTGCGAAGGGGGCGCCTCGCTTTCCGGCGCCGCGGACAGATCCGCCTCCTCCTTCGCGGACGCGGATCCGGATTCGTCGGAAACATCTCTATCGTCCGAGACTTCCGCGCTTTCTTCTGCGACTTCTTCCGCTCTGCCCTCTTCCGCCCCGGGACGGCTTAAAAAGAAATAAAAGGCGCCGGCGATCAGCACAAACAAAACGATGATTGCCTTCATCCAGAACTTTTTATTCAACTCCACAAGCATCCTGTTTCTCCTTTTCCTTTTTTAGTATCATCGTAAAAACCGCGTTTTTCGTGAACCAAAAACCGTCCCTTTTCGAAGTTTCCTCGAAAAGGGACGGTTCGCGGACGAT
>CAYUPA010000062.1:6357-8326 GCA_964446565.1 uncultured Lachnospiraceae bacterium | reverse complement strand
TTCGCCGCCTACGGCTATCGCCGCGTCGAAACGCCGGTTGTGGAATATATGCAGGTTTTCGATACAGAGAGGGGCAGCGTCCCGACAGCGAATCTGTACCGGTTTGTCGACCGGGACGGTGAGCTTCTTGCGCTTCGGCCGGATATGACGCCCGCGCTCGCCCGTATGGCCGCGGCCAATTTCCGCAGGGAAGACCTGCCGGTTCGCGTAACATCCTCGGGCCTGATTTTCCGCTGCAACTCCCCGTATTCGGCCAAGCCGCGGCAGCTGTCGCAGACTGGCATCGAGCTGTACGGAAACGGCGCCGTATATGAGGACGCGGAGGTGCTGTCCGCCGCGGTTTCGGCGCTTCGAGCAAGCGGTCTTGCGAATTTCCGCCTCGCGGTCGGCTTCTCCGGACTGGTGAACGGCATCCTGCGGGCGCTTGCGATTCCTCAGGATGAATCCTCCGAGTGGACGCAGCCAATCGAAAGCAAGAACAGGCTGGCGCTGGAGCAAAAGGCCGCGCTGCGGGGCCTTGCGCCGAAGGAAAAAGAGCTGGTGCTTTTGCTTACGGAGGCCGGGGACGAGGGGCTGCTCAGGCAGTGCGCGTCGCTTTCCAAAGAACTTGGCTGGGAGCGGGCGGCGAACTGCTTCGAACGTCTTCTTGCGGTCAGCCGGCGCCTCGAACGGTACGACACGGCCTGTTCTGTGATTTTCGATCCGGGTATGCAGCCTGAACTTGGCTATTATACGGGCGTGATTTTTAAGGGCTACGCGCTGGGCTCCGGGGAGCCGGTGCTGGACGGAGGACGGTATGACGCGCTGCTCAGGCAGTTTCACGCGGACTGGGCCGCCGTCGGCTTCGGCATTTATCAGGATAGCCTCTTGACCGCGCTCAAACGGCAGAATATTGACCCCGAAGCGGGCAGGCGCCTGCTGCTGATCGCGGACGGCGAGACGGAGATGGAAGCGGCCTCCCTTGCGCAGAGGTTTAGAAAACAGGGCATATCGACCGTGCTTTTGCTGGGGAAGGACGAAGGGAAGACAGCCGCGGAATGTGCGGAGGCAAGAGACTGCGCGGCCTGCCTTTCCTTAACCGGAACGGCGGTTACAGCCGCCTGCGCGGGCGAGGAGGAAAAGCGGTTTGCGGCCGCGGAGGAGGCCTGCCGCTGGATGGAGGAAGCATGGAAGAAACGATCAGAGAACTCACCTTCGCGCTGACAAAGGGCCGGTTGGCGTCGGAAACGCTGCGGCTGCTCGAAAGAGCGGGCATCCGCTGCGGCGCGGTGGAAAGCGGCACCCGGAAGCTCGTTTTTGAGGACGCGGGACAGAAGGTTCGCTTCTTTCTGGCCAAGGCCGGCGATGTTCCCACCTATGTGGAATACGGCGCGGCGGACCTTGGCGTCGTCGGCAAGGATGTGCTGATGGAGGAACATAAGGACCTGTACGAGGTCCTGGACTTGGGGTTCGGGAAGTGCCGCATGGCCGTGGCCGGCTTCCCGGAAGGGGAAGCGCTGTTAAAAAGCGGGACGGATTTTAAGGTGGCGACCAAATATCCGGAAATCGCGAGACAGTATTTTCTAAAGCGGCATCAGATGCCGGAGATATTAAAGCTCGGAGGCTCCATTGAACTCGCGCCCATCGTGGGACTGGCCGATCTGATCGTTGATATCGTCGAGACCGGCAATACTCTGCGGGAAAACGGACTCATCGTTCTGGACGAGGTCTGTCCGGTTTCCGCCCGGCTCGTGGTCAATAAAGCCAGTATGCGAATCCATCACGAGCGCATTACGCAGCTTGCAAAGGATATCGCGGAGGCGGTTTCCGGCGAAGCCGCAGGTACGAGGCCCTAAGATATAAACCGGGCTTCGCGCCGAAGAAAAAACTGCGGTCCTTCGCGCCGAAGGAAAAACTGCGGACTTTGCGCCGAAGAAAAAACTGCGGGCCTTCGCGCCAAAGGAAATCCGCGGGTTCCGGGAAAAGGAAA
>CAYUPA010000062.1:0-6347 GCA_964446565.1 uncultured Lachnospiraceae bacterium | reverse complement strand
CACCAATTACTGCTGTAAAAGCATTACCTCCATGGTTAAAGGCCTCGTTTACACCCAGTCTTTTTGCAAAACCTTCTTGTCCGACCATACCCAGTGTGATGGCATTCAAAGTAGGTGCAACAATAGTGGCGGCACTGCAGGAGACCATCTTCGAAAGGGCTACACCGAAATGGTCACTAAAAATGAACACCCAACCACAGGAAAGGAGAATCAGAACGATGAAAATAACGCCCTATACCGGCGACCGTTCGGTTTTGCAGCGAACGCGGATCGAGACGGGGGAATATGATACGGCCGTCGCCGCCATTCTGAAGGATGTACAGGAAAACGGTGATCAGGCGCTTCGAGACTATACGGAACGCTTCGATAAAGTCCATATCGATCAGTTCCGGGTCAGCGAGGCCGAATTTGAGGCGGGTCTGCGGGCGGTGCGCCCCGGATTCGTGGACATTCTCAAAAAGGCGAAAGAACGGATCGTCGCGTTTCACACGATGCAGAAGCGGCAGTCGCAGATTCTGAACGAAAAGAGCGGAGCCATGCTGGGGCAGCTCGTGATCCCGCTTCGGCGGGCGGGTGTGTACGTGCCGGGGGGCAAGGCGCTGTATCCTTCGTCCGTTCTGATGAACGTGCTGCCGGCCCTTGTCGCCGGCGTCGGGGAAATCGTCATGGTGACGCCGCCGGGACCGGACGGCGCGGTGGATCCCCGGGTTATAGCGGCGGCTTCCGTCTGCGGCGTGCAAAAGGTCTTTAAGGTCGGGGGCGCGCAGGCGGTCGCGGCGCTTGCCTACGGAACGGAGTCGATTCCCCGCGTGGATAAAATCGTCGGCCCCGGCAATATCTATGTGGCCACCGCGAAAAAACAGGTGTACGGGCTGGTCGGCGTCGATTCCTTTGCCGGTCCGAGCGAAATTCTGATTCTGGCGGACGGGTCCGCAAATCCGCGCTATGTCGCGGCGGATATGCTGTCGCAGGCGGAGCATGACGAAATGGCCGGCGCCATTCTGATCACCGACAGCTCCGCGCTTGCGGAAGCGGTGAGCCGGGAGATCGACTCGCAGGTGACAGAGGCGCCGCGGCGGGCCGTGATCGAACAGTCGCTTAAAAACCGCGGTATGATTCTTCTGGTCCGCAATCTAAGGGAAGGCGCCATGATGGCGGATGAATACGCGCCGGAACACATGGAAATCTGCACGAACGAACCGCTCTCGTATGTGCCGCTGATTCACAACGCGGGCGCGATTTTCGTAGGGAATTACAGTTCGGAGCCGCTTGGCGACTATATGGCGGGTCCCAATCATGTGCTGCCGACCGGCGGTTCGGCCCGCTTTTTCTCGCCGCTTGGCGTGGATGATTTCATTAAAAAAACGAGCCTTCTGTACATGACGAAGGAAAGCCTGAATGAGCTTGCGGAGGATGTGATCGATTTTGCCGAGGAGGAGAAACTCTATGCCCACGCGAACGCGGTCCGCCTTCGGTATGAGGATATAAAAGAGGACGGAGGGCAGGACGCTTGACACCGGGGACTGTGGAGGTATCCCGTCTGATCCGGCGGGATTTGAAAGGCTGGACGAACTATCAGGTCCAGCCCGTCGTCGGACGGAAAATGGACGCGAACGAAAGCCCGTTTCCGATGGATGCGGCGCTTCGGAAAACGCTTGCGGACTGGATTTTGCACGAGGAGAATCTCCGCCTGTACCCGGATACGGATTCCGTGCGTCTCAGAGAGACGGTCGCGGCCCGGTACGGCGTCAAAAAAGAGCAGGTTATCTGCGGCGTCGGCTCCGATCAGCTGATCGATTGTCTGATCCGGGTTTTTCTCGAACCGGGGGAGACTGTGCTGGTCCCCTCGCCCTCCTTTTCGATGTATGAAACGGCGGCTGTGATCAACCACGCGCGGGCGGCCTCCTTTCCGCTTACGGAGGAAACGGATTTTGCCTTTTCGGCGGAGACGGTCATAGAGGCCGTTTCAAGAGTGCGTCCAAAAATTCTTTTTCTTTGCACCCCGAACAATCCGACCGGGACAATGCTGAAACGGGAGGACCTTGTGCGGATTCTCGACAGCGCGGACTGCATCGTCGCGCTCGACCAGGCCTACGGCGAGTTCGCCGGGGACGACTTTCTGGATTTGACCCGGTCCTATCCGAATCTCGTAAGCCTCAGGACGTTTTCCAAGGCTTACGGTCTTGCCGGCCTTCGCGTGGGCTACGCCATCGGGAGCGAGGACCTTATCGCCGCGCTTGATACCGTGCGGGCGCCCTACAATCTCAATACGTTTTCCCAGATCGCGGCCGCCTGTGTACTTGAAAGGCCGGAATACGCCGAACACATCCGATGGATCATAGAGGAGCGGGAGAGGCTGTACGCCTCGCTTGCGGCGCTTACCGGAAAAAAAGGTTTCTACTGCTTTCCTTCCAGCGCGAATTTTCTGTTCATGCGCATGAATGTGCCCGATCCGGGGGAGAAACTGCTTGCTAAAGGGCTTCTCGTGCGGCGGTATGCCGGCGCGCAAAGAGGGTATATCCGGGTTTCGATTGCGGACCGGGAGACAAACGACCGCTTCCTGGGCGCTCTTAAGGAACTGCTTGAAGAAGGAGAGTACAATGAATAAACGGGAAGCCATGATTCGGCGCACGACGGCGGAGACGGACGTTGCGCTCACGCTCGTGCTGGATTCGGAAGAGAAGTCCCTCATTGATACCGGCGTCGGATTTCTTGACCACATGCTGAACCTGTTCGCCCGGCACGGTTTTTTGCAGATGAAGCTGCAGGCAAAGGGCGATCTGGCTGTGGACTGCCATCATACGGTGGAGGATATCGGCATCGTTCTGGGCGATGCGGTCCGGCAGGCGCTTGGGAAAAAGGAGGGCATCCGCCGCTACGGCACGATGACGCTCCCCATGGACGACGTCCTGATGCTCTGCGCGGTGGACTTGTCTGGACGGCCCTATCTGAACATGCAGGTGGAATTTCCGGCGCAGAGGCTGGGAACACTCGATACCGAGATGATCCGGGAATTCTTCTATGCGGTCGCGGTCCATGCCGGCATGAATCTGCATTTTATCCGCATGGCGGGAAGCAACAGCCATCATCTTGCCGAGGCGATGTTTAAGAGTTTCGGACAGGCGCTCGCGGAGGCGGTCACGCTGGACCCGCGGGTGCGGGGAGTACGGAGCACGAAGGGAAGTCTGTAATTGGAGCACGAAGTGTTCTTCCTTCGTGCCGCGAAGGGAAGTCTGTAATTAGAGCACGAAGGGAAGTCTGTAATTTGCAGCACGAAGGGGTCTTCCTTCATGCCACGAAGGGAAGTCTGTAAAAAAAGGAGGGGGCTGTCATGCGGCTGTTTCCGGCGATTGATTTAAAGGACGGGCGGTGCGTCAGGCTGCGGCAGGGACGCTTTGACGAGGCCAGCGTCTATGCCGAAGACCCTGCGAAGGTGGCCGTCTGGTTTGCCCGGCAGGGGGCGCGGTATATTCATACGGTGGACCTTGACGGAGCCCTCGCGGGAAAAGGCGTGAACGCGGAGGCTCTTGCGCGGATTGTGAAGGCGGTTTCGATTCCTGTGCAGACCGGAGGCGGCATCCGGAACATGGAGCAGATCGAGGAGCGGTTCGCGTGCGGCGCCGCGCGCGTCATCATCGGAACGGCGGCCGTCCGGGACCCCGGTTTTGTCAGGGAGGCTCTCAGGCGATACGGCGCGGAACGAATCGTGGTCGGTATCGACGCGGAGGGCGGTATGGCCGCGGTCAACGGGTGGAAGGAGATCGCCTCGGTTTCGGCGGTGCGGCTGGGAAAGGCCATGTATGAAACGGGGCTGCGCTATGCGGTCTATACGGACATCGGCCGCGACGGGATGCTGAGCGGTCCGAATGTGGAATCGACCTGCAGAATGCAGGAGGAGACCGGCCTAACCGTGATCGCCTCCGGCGGCGTCTCCGGCATCGAAGACCTTGCGCGCCTTAGCGAGGCGGGCATATACGGCGCGGTCATCGGCAAGGCGATCTATGAGAAACGAATCGATCTGAAAGAGGCCGTGCGGCGTTTTGAAGAAGGAGAAAGGGAATGATAGCGGTCATTGATTATAAGGCCGGCAACGGGCCCAGCGTGGAAAACGCGTTGCGGTACCTTACGGTTCCGTGCGAACTGACGGCGGATCCGGAACGGATTGCCGCGTCCGACGGAATCATCCTTCCGGGAGTCGGCTCCGCGGACCAGACGATGGCGTCCCTGCGGGACCTGCGTCTTCTTACGGTCTTGGAACAGTGCGTACGGATCGAAAAGAAGAAATTTCTTGGAATTTGCGTCGGAATGCAGGTTCTCTTCGAGCACAGCGAGGAAGGCGATACGGACTGTCTCGGCTGGATTCCGGGCGAGGTGCTGCGATTTCGCGGCGGGGTCCGCGTCCCGCAGATGGGCTACAATACGGTCGTTTTTCAGGGGGATCACCCGCTTGTGCGAGAGTGCCCGAAGGAAGATTACTTCTATTTTGTCAATTCCTATTACGCGAAGCCGGCCCTTTCTGAGGACTGCGCCGGCGTGACGGAGTACGGCGGCCCGTTCTGTTCGCTCGTGTGCAGAGACAATATCATGGGCTCGCAGTTTCACATGGAAAAGAGCGGTCCGGCGGGCCTTTCTCTTTTGAAGCGCTTCGCGTATCTTGCGGAGGAGGACGCCTCATGCTGACAAAACGGTTGATTGCCTGTTTTGACGTAAAGAACGGGATGGTGACGAAGGCGCGCCAGTTTCAGAACAATATCGACATCGCGCCCGCGGAGGAAGCGGCGGAGACGATATACCGCGAACAGGTGGACGAGATCATTTTTTACGATATCATGGCAAGCGCGGAGAAGCGCCCGATCGACCTTGCGATGGTGCGGCGCGTCGCCGAACGGGTGTTCGTTCCCTTTACGGTGGGCGGCGGCATCCGCTCGCTCGACGATATGTATCAGGTGTTAAAGGCCGGGGCGGAGAAGATCAGCATTGATTCGATGGCGGTCCGCAATCCGGAGATCATCCGGCAGGGCGCGGGCGCGTTCGGACGGCAGTGCATGGTGCTCAGTATGCAGGTAAAACGCGTCGGCGTTAAGCCCTCCATTCCGAGCGGCTATGAGATCGCGATCGACGGCGCGCGCGTATTTACCGGCATGGACGCAGTCGAGTGGGCGAAGCGCGGCGAAGAACTGGGAGCCGGGGAAATCTGCGTCAATTCCATTGATAACGACGGGACGCATCAGGGATATGACCTGATAATCACCGGCATGGTCAGCGACGCCGTTTCGATTCCGGTCATTGCCTCGGGCGGCGCGGGCAGGCCGGAGCATCTTGCGCGGGTTTTCACCGAGACCGGGGCGAGCGCCGGCATCATCAGTTCGATGCTGTATTCGCCGAAAATCGAACGCAATTATACGATTCAGGAAATCAAGGAGGCCTTAAAACCCTACGGCATCCCGCTGCGCCCGTACAGGGAACCGTAAGGCCGCGTGTCCGGCGACGGAGAGGATACAGGAGAAAGGCATGAGAGACTTTAAGACGCTTAAGACGCAGGAGAACGGGCTGATTCCCGTAATTGTGCAGGCGTGGGATACGAAAGCCGTGCTGATGCAGGCCTATATGAACGAGGAGGCTTACGAAAAGACGCTCGAAACGGGGCTTATGCATTATTACAGCCGCAGCCGGAAGTGTCTCTGGCTTAAAGGCGAGACATCCGGCCATTACCAGCGGCTTGTGGAGCTGTACGCGGATTGCGATCTCGACTGCCTGCTCGCGATCGTGGAGCAAACCGGCGTCGCCTGCCATACCGGCAGCTACAGTTGTTTTTTTAATCAAATCCGGGACGGGAATTGAAAAACGCCCGTCCGCTGTGTTATACTACATGCACGGGAAAGGACAGGATATGGAACGGAACGCGGTTTTAGAGAAATTGTACGAGGTTGTCAGGGACCGTAAGGATCATCCGAAGGACGGTTCGTATACCTGCTACCTGTTTGAAAAGGGAATGAACAGGATCGCCAAAAAGGTCGGGGAAGAGGCGGTCGAGGTCGTCATTGCCGCCCTGAATGAGAGCCGGGAGGAAACGGTCGGCGAGATCGCGGACCTTTTGTATCATCTGACGGTTCTGATGGCGGAAAAGGAAATTACCTGGCAGGATATCGAAGAGGAACTGACGGAGCGCGCCGATTCGTAACGAAACGGGATTGCGGGAGCGCCGATTCGGAATCATACGAAACAGATGGCAGGGAAGCATGGAAGAACGGGATCTTTTACAAAGAGGAACGGTTATCGTGGGCCTGGGGCTTATGGGTTCGTCCTTTGCCCGGGCGATCAAGGGTCTGTCCCCCTCCTGTTTTGTA
>CAYUPA010000061.1:1963-8379 GCA_964446565.1 uncultured Lachnospiraceae bacterium | reverse complement strand
AAGCCCCAAACCCATCTGTCGAGACTCTATAGTCCGGCAGATTGGGAAATTTTTAATTTAACAAAAATTAAAAATATATTATATTATTATTATCAACGGAAGATTATATACTCTTTCGTTATTGATGTAAAGGTTGTAGATATCTACGACACTTGCTCCCCTCGATTTCATACCACCGATTTTTATAAAAATGCGCAAATCGTCTGACCTGCCGCAGCCGCCCGCCGTCATAAAAAACCTCTTTGAAAATCCGCTTTCCGCGGTTTCCAAAGAGGTTTCGTATTTACTGGCCGGTTGAACCGAAGCCGCCCGTCCGGAGATTCCCCGCCGGCTCGTCGTCCTCGGTAATCCAATAACGTGCAAAAATGCCCTGCGCGAACGCATCCTGTTTCGCCAGTTCCACAGGATGATCACCGCCGTTATAGAGGCCGATCAGCAGATGGCCCTCGTTCTTCGCATAAGAATAATCCGCGTCGATGACGGCGACAGAATTCAGGAGCCGGACACCGTGCTTAAAGCCCAGACTGGACCGGATGTAGATGCCAAGCCACATATCCGGTTCCATAAAAACGCGGAGGCCCGTCGGGACGATAAGGCTTTCTCCGGGAAGAAGCGCGAAAGAGAAGGGAGTCCGGATATCGTAGCCCGCGGAATGCCGCGTGGCGCGTCTTGGAAGAGCAACCTCCTCATATTCTTTTCTGAGGTCCGTTTCGGACGGAGGACACGCCGCGCGCTGCATCCTGTCGGAACAATACTGCGCAAAACTGACTTTTTCAAATCGAATCATGGTACCGGTCGCTGCGGTCGAAACGGCGATGCGGCCGTTCCTTTCGCTCGTTCTTCTTTTTTTCCTCAAAAGAATCTCTCTCTCCGCCTTCCTTCGGCGGCAAAAGAGCCTTTCGCGACACTTTAATCTTCTGCTTGCCGGTCTGCTTGTCAGCCTCGATGCCGATCACCTTGACCATGATTTCATCGCCGAGCTTCAGCACATCCTCCGCCTTGTTGACGTATTCGTTGCTGATCTGGGAATTGTGCAGAAGCGCGTCCTTACCGGGACAGAGCTCCACGAACGCGCCGAAATCCGCGAGGCGAACCACCTTGGCGTTGTAGATTTCATCCATCTGAATCTCTTTCGCGATACTCTCGATGATGGAAATCGCCTTGTGCGCCATCGCCTCATCCGTCCCGAGCACGAAGACGCGGCCGTCCTCCTCGATATCGATCTGCACGCCGGTCTCCTCGATGATTTTATTGATCATCTTGCCCTTCGGACCGACGACCTCGCCGATCTTTTCCACGCTCCGCGTCTGATAGATGCGCGGCGCGTACCTGGACACGGTCGCGCGCGGCTGCGCGATGCATGGCAGCATAACCTCGTCGAGGATGTACTCGCGGGCCGCGCGGGTCCGCTCGAAGGCCTGTTCGATAATCGGGCGGGTCAGCCCGTCGATCTTGATATCCATCTGAATGGCGGTAATCCCCTTATGGGTGCCGGCCACCTTAAAATCCATATCGCCGAAGAAATCCTCAAGGCCCTGAATGTCGGTCAGCAGAACGAAATCATCATCCGTCTCCCCTGTCACAAGACCGCAGGAAATTCCGGCGACCGGAGCCTTGATCGGCACGCCCGCCGCCATCAGCGCGAGGGTGCTTGCGCAGATGCTGCCCTGCGAGGTCGAGCCGTTGGAACTCAAAACCTCCGACACAAGGCGCATTGCGTACGGAAATTCCTCCTCGGAGGGAAGGACCGGAACGAGAGCGCGCTCCGCAAGAGCGCCGTGTCCGATCTCCCGGCGTCCGGGTCCGCGGGAGCTTTTCGTTTCGCCCACGGAGAAGGACGGAAAATTATAGTGATGGATGTACCGCTTGGAAATTTCAAGCTCGTCCAACCCGTCAAGCCGCTGCTGATCGCTTAAGGCGCCCAGCGTGGCGACCGTCAGAACCTGCGTCTGCCCGCGGGTGAACATGCCGCTCCCATGCGTGCGGGGCAGAAGATCGATCTCTGCCTTGAGGGGACGGATCTCCGTCATCGCCCTCCCGTCGGGCCGCTTCGCTTCTTCCTTGATCATCCTGCGGACCGTCTTCTTCTGATACTGATAAATCGCCTCGTCGATGTAGGGCCTGTACTGCGCCTGCTCCTCCTCCGAAAGGGTATCCACGTAGGCCGTAAACTCGTCCGTAATCCTCGCGATATTCTCGTCGCGGACCTGCTTCACATCGGTAAAGACCGCCTCTTCCATGCGCTCGCGCGGCACAAGCTCTTTCAGCTTATCAAAAACAAAATCGGGAACGATGTGCTCCTCATACGGACGCTTGGGCCGTCCCACCTCATCCACGATCTTCTGAATGAACTGCACGATCTTTTTGTTTTCCTCATGCGCAAGGAAGATCGCTTCGACCATCTTGTCCTCGGGCACCTCGTTTGCGCCGGCCTCGATCATCACGACCTTCTCGGCGGTCGAGGCCACCGTCAGGTTCAGATCGCTGACCTCCCTTTGCGCCGAGGTCGGATTGATGACCAGTTCGCCGTTCACAAGGCCGACGGACACGGCACCGATCGGTCCGGAAAACGGAATATCGGAAATAGAAACCGCAATGGAGGACCCGACCATCGCCAGAATTTCCGGCGAACAGTCCTGATCCACGCACAGCACGGTGTTCACAATCGCCACGTCATTGCGGTAATCCTTCGGGAACAGCGGGCGCATCGGACGGTCGATGCAGCGGGCCGCCAAAACCGCGTTCTCGGTCGGGCGCCCCTCCCGCTTGATGAAACTCCCCGGAATCTTGCCGACGGAATACAGACGCTCTTCATAATCGACACTCAGAGGGAAGAAATCGACCCCCTCGCGGGGCTTATCCGAAGCCGTCGCGGTCGAAAGCAGAACGGTATCGCCGTACGAAATCCAGACCGCTCCATCAGCCTGTTCCGCGACCTTTCCGATCTCCGCGCGAAGCGTCCTGCCCGCAACTTCCATTTCATAAACTTTTACCATATCTACCTCCATCTCACACTCATGTACGACCCCTCGCGCACACGAACCTGTCTCATCCGTGCCGGGACAGCGTATGCCAATATTTCCCTGCACGGGAAAAAGAGCGGAACCAACGTCCGCTCTGTCTAACCGTCTTTCTTACCGGCGAATTCCAAGCTTCCCGATCAGCTCGCGATATGCGTTGATATCCTTGCTGCGCAGATAATTCAGCATACCGCGGCGCTGGCCGACGAGCATCAGCATGCCGCGGCGGGAATGATGATCCTTTTTGTGCGTCTTAAGGTGCTCGGTCAAATGATTGATCCGCTCTGTCATGAGCGCGATCTGCACCTCCGGAGACCCGGTATCGTTCTCATTCCGGCCATATTCCCTGATGATCTCCAGCTTTCTTTCTTTTGTCATTGCAATATCCTCCTGAAATAAAGTAACGGCGCATCCCCCCAGGCTAAGATCAGGCTGGAGCTTCCATTCTCTGAGCGAAGGGTTCGATTCCGCATCTCATGTATTATAACATTGGCGCCGTTCGATGTAAAGCGAAAAATTTGCAGGGCTATTGCGCAGAATTTTCAAAAAATGAAGAAATTTCTCACCGGCAGATTTTCCGTACACTGAGCACGCCGGAAATGTTATTGATCCTCCGGATCAGACTTTCGTCCGCTTCCTCGTCCAGATCGAGCATGGAATAAGCGTACTCCCCTTTGCTGCGGTTGTTCATATCTGAAATGTTGACGCTTCCCTCCGCGACGAAGCTTGTAATCTGCCCGATCAGATTCGGAATGTTCCGATGCGCGACGACCAGCCGGCAGGCGCTCTTTAGCGTCCCCATATCGGATTCCGGGAAGTTTACGGAATTATGAATATTGCCGTTCTCAAGAAAATCGCGAAGCTCCTTAACGGCCATGACGGCGCAGTTCTCCTCCGATTCCTCCGTAGACGCCCCCAGATGGGGAATCGCGATAACCCCGGGCCTGTTCAGAATATTTTCGTTCGGAAAATCGGTCACGTATTTTGTGACGCGGCCGCTTTCCATCGCGCTCTTGAGCGCAGCCTCGTCCACGATCTCCCCCCGGGAGAAATTCATAAGGCGCGCGCCGTCCTTCATCATGGAAAAAGCCTCTTCGCCGATATAGCCGTTCGTTTCTTTATTTAACGGAATATGCAGGGTGACGTAATCCGCGTTTTCAAGCGCTTCCTGCATACTGTTCGCGTGAAGGATGCTCCTCGAAAGCGACCAGGCCGAATTGACGCTCACATACGGATCGAAGCCGATGACTTCCATACCAAGGGAATGCGCCGCGTTCGCCACCATGACGCCGATGGCGCCGAGGCCGATGACCGCAAGCGTCTTTCCCTGAATCTCATACCCCGCGAAGCGGGATTTGTTCGCTTCGACCAGCTTGCCGACTTCGCTCTCCCCCGAAAGCGTCTTCACGTATTCGATGCCGCCCGCAATGTCGCGGCTTGCGAGAAGCATGCCGGCGATCGTAAGTTCTTTCACCGCGTTGGCGTTGGCTCCCGGCGTGTTGAAAACGACAATGCCGTCCTCGCTCAAACGGTCGACGGGAATGTTGTTCACCCCTGCACCCGCGCGGGCGATCGCCTTGAGCCGGTCTCCCCACGGGTAATCGTGCATCTTCGCGCTGCGAACCAGTATCGCGTCCGGATTTTCTTCATGATCCGAAACCGTATATTCTTCCGAAAAGCCCGCGAGCCCCACCGGCGATATTTTATTCAAACACTGTACAACCATTTACCTTTCCTCCTGTCAAACTGATGTCCTTTACAATAGGATAATAGGAGGCGCCCGGAAAGTCAACGCCTCCTGTTTTTTTCTCTCTTTTTCACGATAAAGTTCTGCAATCATCCGCGTTTTTAAGCGTTTTGTCACGCCCGGTACGCGGCGGCTTTTCCTGTTCGTCGATTCGGCTCCGGATATAGGTGACGAGCACGTCCCGCCCCAGATCGTAATTGTCGCCGTTTAAGATGATATCCGCGTACCGCCGGGTCGGGATAAAATATTTCTGTTCGCTGAAGCGGGCGGATTTGAGGTAATACTCCGCGATTTCCTCCATCGTGCCGCGTCCCGACGCCATATTGCGGACAATCCGGCGATAGAGCCGGTGTTCGATTGGAAGGTCCATGAAGACTCTTAAATTCAGGAGCGCGCGTATTTTCTCAAAATAAAAAATTCCGTTGCCTTCCACGAGCAAAAGTCTTGTCCTGCCGTCCCGCACGGTATCCCGCATCGCTTCATACAGCGCGTCGTAATCGATAGATTCCGGGCTGTTGTATTCTTCCATGTCCTCGCCGGTCATCGGCGAAATCATGCGGGGAAGCGGCCGCTTAAAAAAGCGGTCCGCGCTGATCGTCTTCGTTTCCCAGCGCGAAAATTCCGCCGCCAGCATTTCGCAAAGGGTCGTCTTCCCGCTCGCAGATCCGCCTGAAATTCCGACTGCGTAACAGGGCCGCGCTTCCTTACTGCTTTCCATGCCTTCGTTGTTTTCGGCGCTATCGGCGCTATCTGTGTTTTCTGTGCTTTCTGTGTTTTCTTCGCTGTTGGCGCTTTCTGTGCTTCCTGTGCTTTCTGTGTTTTCGGCGCTTTCTGTGTTTTCGCTGCCCTCGTATTGTTTTATATTCTCGTTCATAAGACCTCCTGCTACCTTTAACCTTCTAAAAACGGGTTGACACTCTCTCCGGTTCTGTGCTATAATGCAGTCTGCAAACGGCCCGATGAGGGTTGGGACATCTGGGTGTGGCTCAGTTTGGTAGAGTGCTTGAATGGGGTTCAAGAGGCCGCAGGTTCGACTCCTGTCACCCAGACTGCGAAACACAGTCTTCTCCATGGTGAAGGCTGTGTTTTATTTTCCTGTTGTATTGCTGTAAATTCGTCGCGGGCAACAGACTATCATGTTCCGCGATATGCTGTTTCCCTCGCCGTACGCAGCAGAGCAATGCTCAGTAAAGCAATGCTCTGCAGGGCATTGCTCCGCAGAGCATTGCGCTGCCGCACAGCGATGTGAATCCAAAAAGCACAGAGAATAAGGAGCGTATCGATGCAAGAACTGCTGATTCCCGTCTTGCTGTTCATCGTGGGGCTGGTTCTGTTAATCAAGGGCGGCGACTGGTTCGTCGACGGCGCCACGGACCTCGCCCGGCATTTTCATCTTCCGGAACTTCTCATCGGAGCGACGATCGTTTCCATCGGTACGACGCTTCCGGAGGTCATGGTCTCCGTACAGTCGGCCCTGGAAGGGCACAGCGAAATCTCCTACGGCAACGCGATCGGCTCCGTCATCTGCAACACCTCGCTGATTGCGGCGATTACGCTTGCGGTCCGCCCGGGCAGCGTCGATCCGAAAACCCTGCGGACGCCGGTCCTCTTCTTTTTTATCGCCGCCCTGTTTTATGCCGGCGTCGCCT
>CAYUPA010000061.1:0-1953 GCA_964446565.1 uncultured Lachnospiraceae bacterium | reverse complement strand
TCGGAGCGATTCTGCTGCTTCTCTTCGTGCTGTACATCGTAATCAACATCAGACAGGTGAAAACGATTTCCAGCCCCGCTCCGGAGGAAAAAAACGGCGAAGCGGGCAGACTTCCTGTCAAATGCATCGTTCTGCTCGTAGTCGGCGCGATACTGATCGCGCTTGGCGCGCGGCTTCTGGTCGATAACGGAACCCGAATCGCGGAGGCGCTCGGTGTGCCGGAATCCGTGATCGCCCTCACGTTTGTCGCGCTCGGCACCTCGCTTCCGGAACTGGTCACCGCCATCACTTCGCTTATAAAAGGACATGGCAGCCTGTCGCTTGGAAATATCATCGGGGCCAATCTGTTTAATCTTGTGCTGGTAAGCGGAGCCTCCATCACCCTCGCGCCTTTTTCCGTACCCTCCAGCGCGACGATTTTCGGCCTGAACGCCTCGCTTGTTCTGGATATTCCGCTGATGTTTGTGGTGATGCTGATTCTGACCATCTACCCTCTTTTTTCCGGAAAGCTCGCGCGGTGGCAGGGCCTGACCCTGCTCCTGCTCTACGCCGCTTTCTGTATTATCCAGTTTACGCTGTAACGCGCATTGGAGATCAGGCGCTCAGCCATGGCCGAAAGCTCAACTATGGCCTGACGCTCAGCTATGGCCTGACATTCATCCAAGGCCTGACGTTTATCCATGGCCTGACGTTTATCCCATGGCCTGACGTTTATCCATACCTGCTCTCAGGCCAGACCTGAACTCATAGAGGCCGCCCATCCCGCGTGACAAAGGGAAAGGGCGGCCAAAAAATTCTTTTCGCAGAGACATTCATATTTCCTTACGCTTCGCGGAGCAATGCATAATTCTTTACGTATCGCGGAGCAATTCGTAATCCTTTACGCTTCACAGGGAGCCATTCGTAATTCCTTATGCTTCACAGAGCCATTCGTAATTAAAGACCGCAAGATGATCGGCCTCGCCGGCTATCTCCTCATAAAGCACATAAATCAAGTCGCGTGCGCTGTCGACCGCGCACTCCACATACCCACCGCGCTCCTCGTCGAGCAGCCGCCGAACGGGCCATGTTTTGCCATCATCGTAGCTTGCCCGCACCGTTACATGCGTACGGCTGACCTTGCTGTCGCAGTTCGCCAAAACCATCGTATAGGGATGGGTCCCGTCATTAAAGGAAGCGACAGATCCAAAACAGATCGGATCATAGAGCGTATAGTCGGGTTCAAACTGCGTCCATCCGTCATATCCTGTCGGACTGTAGGCTTTTGCGCGCTGCATGCTCCCGTGACGGATGCTCAGATAAACCCGTCCGTCCGAGGTCAGCGCCGCCTCGGTCTCATTTGGCGTAATGACGCGGTCCGTCGTTTCCAAAACCTCGCCACGCTGCCAGCTCTCTCCGTCATCTTTACTGTAAAACGTACTGAGGACCGAGGGCGTATGCGAACGCGGCGCGGCATCGTAACGGCGCGGAACCATCCACACCGGAATGAGCAGCGTACCGTCCGCCGTCCGGATTCCATGACCGGGACCAAAGGCAAAGGCGCCCCTCTCCTCCGGACGGGTAGCGGACGTAATATCAATTTTTTCACTCCAGCTGAGTCCGTCGTTGTCACTGTAACGGCGGTAAATCCGCCCGCCTCCGGTTCCATAGTCTTCACAGTAACAGAAATGAATCCGTCCGTTCCGGTCCTGTACCATGACAGGATTGTTGACCGTTTTATGCGTTTCATCGCCTCTCGCGAGCAGAACCGGCGGCGCAAAGCTGTGCCCCTGATCGATCGAGCGCTGAAGCTGAACGTCCATTCTGGCCCAGTCGCCGCCCCCTTTATCGCGAGCTTCACAGTACGCGAGCAGGGTTCCCTTCGCCGTTACGAGAAGGCCCGGAATGCGGTAATAGGCATGCGCCTCGTCCGTCTGCCATAAAACGCGGGAAAAAAACATCCCTTTTTCCATC
>CAYUPA010000060.1:8095-8385 GCA_964446565.1 uncultured Lachnospiraceae bacterium | reverse complement strand
ACTCGCTCTCCTCTTTGCTCGCCTGCCCGCTTTCCGCTGAGTTCCCGGTCGCGCTGATAGAGTCGCCGTTTCCGCCGCCGCAGGAAGCAAGCGTGGCAACAACCAGCGCAAGGATCAAGAGCATTACTGAAATTTTTTTCATTCAATTTCTCCTTTCCGTAATTGCAGCAAGACTGCAATTGCATTTTCACTGCAATTGCATTTTCACTGCAATTGCATTTTCACTGCAATTGTCCTGTAAACATTTTATCTGAAGCGCTGCCGTTTTCCCTGCCGTAGGCTTCCTGCGA
>CAYUPA010000060.1:6446-8085 GCA_964446565.1 uncultured Lachnospiraceae bacterium | reverse complement strand
AAGCGTTCCACGCACGACAGCGCGCTTCAGCCTTCATAAAACCGGTTTGTGTTTTCCTTCCGCTTCCTTCTTTTTTGACATGGCCCCCTCGCTGTGCCGTATGTATGTTTGCATAGTAATAAACGAAGGACCCCGTGTCTTTAATAAAAATTATACAACGGAGGATATTGTAATGCAATATTTTTAAACGAAAAAGCTACGAAAATTTCATCAGGAATTTTGTCTTTCCCGCCGTTTTTATTGACTTTCCAAAACTTCGCTCCACAGAGTTCCCAATCCTGGAAAACCGCTTGACAGAAGCTTCCTTTTCGATTATAGTAAACAAAACGGTGACGAAAACTACGGTTTCACGACTGCCGCAGAGAGCCGGCGTACGGTGCGAGCCGGTGCAGAACGAAATCCCTTCCATTTTCGAAGTTTACGGCGATGAGCCGGATGGCCGGCAGCCTTTATCAAGCTGATAAGTGGCCGCGCGACGCGCGGCAAATGGGGTGGCAACGCGGAGTCCTTCCGTCCCTTACCGGGCGGGAGGTTTTATTTTTATAAGATGGGCGCTGTTCTGACCCGGATGAGCCGGAACCGGAATTTTTCCGCTTTGCGCAGGATTTTATTGGGAATGGCCTAACCGACTGTCAGGAATGTCGGCCATAAATTTAATGCCGGAGGAGGAATTAGAATGTTGGACCTACGTTTTATACGGGAAAACCCGGAGATTGTAAAGGAGAACATCCGCCGAAAATTTCAGGACCGAAAACTTCCGCTCGTCGATGAAGTAATTCAGCTCGATCAGGAGAATCGAACCGCCAAACAGGAGGCGGACGCGCTTCGCGCGAGGCGCAACGCGCTGTCCAAAAGCATTGGCGGCCTGATGGCGCAGGGGAAACGCGAAGAAGCGGAAGATGTAAAAAAGCAGGTGAATGAGGGCGCCAGGCGTCTTCAGGAACTGGAGGCGAAGGAAGCGGAGCTTGAAACGAAAATCCGTGAGATTCTGCTGACGATTCCGAACATCATCGATCCGAGCGTGCCGATCGGCCGCGATGATACGGAAAATGTGGAAGTGACGCGGTACGGCGAACCGTTCGTGCCGGATTTTGAGATTCCCTATCATACGGACATTATGGAGCGCCTGCACGGCATCGACCTTGACAGCGCGCGCCGTGTCGCCGGGAACGGATTCTACTATCTGACGGGCGACATTGCCAGGCTTCATTCCGCTGTCATAAGCTACGCCCGCGATTTTATGATCGACCGCGGCTTCACTTACTGCATTCCTCCTTTTATGATCCGCGGCAATGTCGCGACCGGTGTCATGAGCTTTGATGAAATGGACGCGATGATGTACAAGATTGAAGGACCTGTTCCGAAGCATGGATATCCCTGTGCGGACGCTGGAATGCTGCTCGGGCGATCTGGCGGACCTGAAGGTAAAATCCTACGATGTGGAGGCATGGTCCCCGCGCCAGAAAAAGTATTTCGAAGTCGGAAGCTGTTCCAATCTGGGCGACGCGCAGGCTCGTCGTCTGAAGATTCGCGTAAACGGCAAAGACGGCAAGTATCTGCCCCATACCTTAAACAACACGGTTGTGGCGCCGCCGCGGATGCTGATCGCGTGTCTTGAAAACAACCTGAACGCCGACGG
>CAYUPA010000060.1:0-6436 GCA_964446565.1 uncultured Lachnospiraceae bacterium | reverse complement strand
GATTCCGACCGTCCTGCGTCCGTACATGGGCGGCAGGGAAACGATCGGATGAAAGTCTTCGAAAAATGCCCAGGCGCCCTTCCTTTTTATTGAAAGGAGCCGGA
This sequence comes from uncultured Lachnospiraceae bacterium, assembly GCA_964446565.1. Taxonomy (GTDB): domain Bacteria; phylum Bacillota; class Clostridia; order Lachnospirales; family Bianqueaceae; genus CAYUPA01. The sequence continues at coordinate 6,332 of CAYUPA010000060.1, read as the reverse complement.
AAACGCATACCAGGTCAGCAGTATAAGTTGTATATTTAAGCTGTATATTTAAGCTGTATATTTAAATGGAAAAGAGGTTTTATCATGTCGTCTATTGAAGAATCCCTGCGAAAACTGAATCTCACGCTTCCGGAGCCGCCGGCGCCCGCCGGACTGTACTCCCCCTTTACCCGGGACGGACGCACTGTTTACGCCTCCGGATTTATCCCCGTTACGGCAGAAGCGGCGCCCAGGGGGAAACTGGGAAAAGACCTGACCGTCACGGAAGGACAGGAGGCCGCGAAACTCTGCCTTCTTAATATGCTGTCCGCCTTCCGGCGCGATTTTGGTTCGCTGGACCGCGTCAAGCGGATTCTAAAACTGGTGGTATTTGTGCAGTCCGCCGACGATTTTTACCAGCAGCCGCAGGTTGCGAACGGCGCAAGCGAGTTAGCCCTTGCTCTGTTCGGCGCGCCGGCCCCCGCCCGTTCCGCCGTTGGCGCGAGCGCCCTGCCTCTAAACGTCCCGGTCGAGGTCGAGGCCGTCATCGAACTTGCAGAGTAAATCTGCGCGCGGCTTTCAGAACAGCAGATGAATCCCGCAAAATAATCTGGAACCGAAGCAACGGACCGGAGTTCCTCTTCCATGGTCTCCTTTTACGGAGTGGCTTCTCTGTACTTGACCCCGTTTTTTAGAGGAATCCCTCGCGCTTCAAACAATTCGTCTACCGTGACGAACCGGTATCCCTCTTCCTTGAGCCGGTCGATGGCCATGATCGCTCCCTCGACGCTGGATTCGTAGATGTCGTGCAGAAGAACGACCGCTCCGTCATGGGCATCCCGCAGGATATTGTCCCGAACCCGGTTTGGCTTTCCCTTGAGCCGCCAGTCTTCCGTATCGACATCCCAGAGAATAATCGGCCCTCCCGCGCTTTTCTTAATCGTTTCGGACAGCTGCCCGTACGGAGGCCGGACGACGATTCGCCTGTCGTAGCCCGCTTCCCGGATCAGCGCGTTGGTATCCTCAATTTCCCTGCGGATTTCCTGCTCGCTCATGCCGGCAAACTGCGGATGCCCCCACGAGTGGCAGCCGATCTGATGCCCCTCCGCGACGGCGCGGGACAGCACGTCCGGATACCGCTGCGCGCACTCTCCGAGCACCATAAAGGTAACCCTGACGTCCCGTTCTTTAAGCGCGTCCAGAAGCCCGTCCGTATAGCGCCCCGGCCCGTCGTCAAACGTAATCGCGATCAGCTTCGCGTTCGCGTACCGTTCCTGAATTTTCTCCGCAAGCAGCGTTTCCTGCTTCGCAATTAAATCCGGATCCGACCGGTTCGGCTTTTCCGTGTAAATTCCGGGCGCGAACGAAACCGGCAGATTCGAATACGCCGTTAAAGCCGGAGCCGTAATCCGCGGCGCTCCGTAAAGAGCCTTCTCTTCTTCCTTGAGCAGCACCTCGTAAACCGTGAACGCCGCGGCCACCGCCGTACAGGCCAGAAGTATGGCGGCCGCGATTCCAATTTTCCTTTTCATTGCTTTCCCCGTTTTTTTCTTTTTCTAATTTTCGAAAAACCGACATGCTTCCTGACCGGTCTTACGTTCTATTCCCGCTTACTCAGCACTCTATTTCCGGCCGGTCCAGCATTTATTCCCGACAGATCCAGCATTTTATTCCCGGCCGGTCCAGCAGTAAGTGCAGATTTTCTCCTCCGGCATCCGCACAGAATCCGCAAGCATCTGCACACTCGGATACCGAAGAGACGTAAACTTCAGCTTCTCCCTGATTTTTTCCACCATATCCGCATGTTCTCCGGTTGCGGGATCGGCGTAAACTCCGAGCCGTTCGTTGGAAGGCACGCCGCCTTCCAGCTCAACGATCACCCGTCTTGCGATCAGGTCCATATCGGAGGTTGACCGCGAAAAATTCAAATATTTACATCCGTAAAGAATCGGCGGGCACGCCGGACGCACATGAACTTCCCTTGCGCCGCTCTGATACAGAAAATCGACCGTTTCCCCCATCTGCGTTCCGCGGACGATCGAATCGTCCACCAGAAGCAGATTCTTGCCGCGGATCAGCTCATCCACCGCGATCAGCTTCATGTGCGCGACCTGATTGCGAATATTCTGGGACTTCGGCATAAAACTGCGCGGCCAGGTCGGTGTGTATTTAATGAAGGGGCGAACAAACGGAATTCCCGACGCGTTGGCATATCCGATGGCCGCCGCTGTGCCCGAATCCGGAATGCCGCCGACGAAATCAACCGCCTGCCGCGAAGAATCCGCCCGCGCGTCGTTCTGCGCCAGCATCGTGCCGCAGCGGTACCGGGAGGCCTCGACGTTTACGCCTTCATAGCAGGCCGGCGGATACCCGTAATAAGTCCAAAGAAAAGCGCAGGTTCTCTTTTGGGGAAAAGGCGCCATCTTTTGCTCCGCCTCGAGTGTATCCGCCCGCAAAAACACGATTTCCGCGGGTCCCAGTTCATATTCCAGACGGTATCCCAGATTCAGATAGGCATGGGATTCAAAAGAAGCGCAGACCGCATCGTCCTTTTTCCCAATGACGACCGGCGTCCGTCCCACGGAATCCCGCGCCGCGTAAATGCCGTCCGCCGTCGCGATCAAAAGGGACAGCGACCCGTCGATTCGGCTCTGCGCATAGCGGATTCCCTCCGGAATACTCTCTTTTTCGTTGATCAGAGAGGCGACAAGTTCCGTCTCGTTGACGCCCTTATTGCCACTTCGTTCCAGAAACTGCGCTTTGCCCTTGCTGAGCGCGCGTTCCACCAGTTCCTTTCCGTTGTTGATACGCCCTACCGTCGTGATTGCGTATTTCCCGAGCCGGGAATAGACCAGAAGCGGCTGCGGATCGGTATCGCTGATGCACCCGATTCCGATCGGGCCGCTCATTCGCTCGGCCGCCGGCTCCAGCCTGGTTCGAAACTGCGAATTTTCGATATTATGAATGGAGCGGTCAAAGCCTGTCTCCGGGTTGTATACCGCCATGCCGCCGCAATAGGTTCCCAGATGGGAGTGATAATCAATCCCAAAGAATAAATCCGTTACGCAGTCTTTTTTCGCGACAACGCCAAAAAAACCTCCCATTCCGTTCCTCCGTGCCTTGTGCGGCGCTCCGCATTTGCTTTTATAACCCGGTGCGGCGTACTGTCTTTTAACTCCGCGCAGTGCCCCGCATTCGCCTGATAAACCAGTGCCTTCGCGCCTGCCTTATAACTCCTGTACCTTTTTCTGTATGTCCTGGTCCTTTGCGAGAACCTGCTCTTTCATTTCCTTTTTCAGCGCGAGCAGCCGTTCGGAAAGGTCCGCGTCCTCGAGCGCCAGAATCTGCGCCGCCAGATACGCCGCGTTCTCCGCGCCGTCGATGGCGACGGTCGCAACCGGGATTCCCTTCGGCATCTGAACCGTTGACAGCAGCGCGTCCAGCCCGTCCAGCGCAGACGAACGGATCGGAATGCCAATGACGGGCAGTACCGTCTGCGCCGCTAAAACGCCCGCAAGATGCGCCGCTTTCCCCGCCGCGGCGATGATCACGCCGAATCCGTTTTCTTTCGCGCCCCGGGAAAAAGCCGCTGCCGCCTCCGGCGTCCTGTGCGCGCTCAGAATGTGAACTTCCGTTTCAATCATAAGGCTCCTGAGCACGCTCACCGCCTTCTGCACGATGCCCCAGTCGCTGTCGCTGCCCATGATAACCGCCGCTTTTTTCGCCATGATCCCCTCTCCTGTCGTATGATCGGTATTCGTTTCCTGTCTGTTATACTGGTACGCATTTATTTGCTTCGTATCTGCCTGTTGTATTCCCGCGTATTTGTTTGCTGCGAACCTGCCTGTTATATTGTAAAGCATGTTCGTCTTTTTTTCAAGTATCCCTTGACATTTGCCGCGGCGGCCGGTATAATGCTTTTATCATAATTAAGCATTTAATGATTAAGAGTCGAAATTCAAAGAGAAAGAAATTCACTGATAAGATAAAAGGAGCTCTCTCATGGAAGACAGCCTCATCCGGAACGCCAACTATACCATGTGCAACCGCGATCATCTCCACCGCCGCGTAGTCGAGCAGCTGATCCAGCAATGCACAGGCATCTCCAATTCGCAGCACTGGCTTCTGATGTCTCTTTCGCGCGAGCAGTTCAAGTCGCAGAAGGAAATCGCCGCCAGGCTGAATATTTCGCCGGCTGCCGTTACGATGACCCTCAAGAAGCTGGAAAGCGAAGGCTACATCATCAAGGTCATGAATCCGCAGGATACGCGGTTCAATTCCGTTCAGCTTACGGAAAAAGGGCTCCATGCCGTCGATATCAGCAAACAGCTTTTCCATGATATCGAATACTTCCTTTTTTCCGGCTTCTCCGATGAGGAGGTGCTGGCGTTTACCCGCTTTACGGAGCGGATCATCGAAAATCTGCACCGTATCGAATCGGAGCGTCCTTTCGACCGGTTAAAGACGGACAGGATTCGGGAAGACGAACCGGATGAGAGCGGCGAAGAGGTGCGCGGATCGTGAAGACAAGGGAAAAAAGAAAACCCCGCGTCGCATTGCGCTTTCTCCTGATTTTCGCGTTGCTTTGCATTCTGGTCCCCGCTGCCGCCGTATTGTCCGTCAACGCGTGGGTCAAATGGATCGGCGGGAAATCCATCCTTTCAGCGGAAGAGGCGTCCCGGCTTTCGGACGTCGATTACATTCTCGTTCTCGGCTGCGGAGTCCGCAGCGACGGAACGCCCAGTCCAATGCTGCAGGACCGGCTGGAACAGGGGGTCGCGCTTTTCCGCTCCGAAGCGGCGCCCGCGCTTCTAATGAGCGGTGATCACGGACATGAGGACTATGACGAGATTGGTCCGATGGTACAGTACGCCGTTTCCGCCGGGGTTTCGCCGCAGGCGATTCAGACGGATCCGTCCGGCTTTTCTACCTACGAAAGCATTACGCACGCCATAGAGGTTTTCGGCGCGAAAAAAATAATCGTCGTTACGCAGCGGTACCATCTGTACCGCGCGCTTTACATCGCGAAGCAGCTGGGCCTCGAGGCGTACGGGGTCGCGTCGGACCCCCGCTCCTATGCGGGACAGCTCTTCCGGGACTTTCGGGAAGTCCTCGCGCGATGCAAAGATTTCGTAACGACGATAAAATAGCGTCCCGTCCGGCGACAGGCTTTACTTTATGATTTCCAGTTCATATTCCTGCGTTCCCAGTCCGACCTCTTCCAGCTTTTGCAGCTGAATGTACGGATTCTTTCCGTGCAGGCGCTCGAACAGGTGCCCCTCTCCGGTCAGTTCCATGTCTGCCGGAACGCCTTCCGGAATCAGATTCTCCATTTTAATGGAATCAATGCTGGCGCGCTCGATTGCCACAATATCATCGCTGGCCATGATGCCGATATCCGGGACCAGCGACGGTGTCGTCATGCCCCAGCAGTCGCAGAGCGCCGTGATTTGCGTCAGCACGTTGATATAGTATACATTACCTGGCGCAAAGGTGTCGACAACGGTCTTTGTGCAGACTGCCATGCCCATCTGGAAATCCGCGTAATCATGGGAATCCAGCGTAATCGCGTGGACGGGGCAGACCTTCAGGCAATGCTGGCACATCGTGCAGTGATGGTAATTGACCTCATAGCTGCCCTGATTATGCTCTTCGGTAAAACGGTTCGCGTGATGGTTGCACGCCGGGATGCACTTTCCGCAGTGCAGACATTTTTCCGCGTCCCAGACGAGGCCGCCCTCCAGCGCGTGAATCTGATGCCGGGTCCGGTCCGTGACGCAGCCCATGGCGATATTTTTGCAGGCGCCGCCGAACCCGCAGGAGCCGTGCCCCTTGACATGCGCGAAATCGATCATCATATCGGCGTCGTGAATCAGACCGGCGACGTCGACATTATGAAATGTTTTGAAATTGACCTCTTTTTCATAATAATATTTGCCGAAATAACCGCAGTCGTCCAGAACCGGGCATCCCAGATTGCTCTCGGTGTAGCCGCGCCGCTCCGGATGCCGCGAATATACATAATGATCGGTGATAAAGCACTCGCCCCCGTTATCCTTGATAAAATCCACAAGAATACGGATAAATACCGGCGGTATGGTGGAATAGGTAATCCCCTCGCCGACGTGCATCTTAATCGCTATCTTTTTTCCTTTTACCTTTTCCGCAAGTCCGGTCTTTTTGAGCATCCGTTCGAACTTGGCCGGAAGGGTCTGCGTCGCCTCATAGCGCGCGTACGCCATCGGCGCGAATAAAACTTTCGAAGCCATAAAAAACCTCCTTATCAATGGTAGGAACAAGTATAGCGCGTTTTGCGAAAAAAATCAAATTCGCTTGACAAGGTTTTCGAATCA